>CALCVH010000025.1 GCA_937907585.1 uncultured Bacillota bacterium
TTTGAAGTTGACATTGTTATCTTACTTCTAATAGGTCTTTCAACAATATTGTCTATTGGAAGTCTTGTTGCATGGTATTGATAAGGAATACCTATTGCATTTGCTATATTCTTAACACTTGATGTAATATATAAAACTAAAGATTTATAGCCTATGTTATATTTAATTTCGTAGTTCAATATATAGCCTAGTTTTTCGTTTGTTATGCTTTGGCTATTATCAGTATATCGAACTTCAGCAGTAAGCAAATAATTATATGTAAGTTCGCTTGGAAGTGTTACATCATCGGCTATAAGTTCGATAGTATGTTCCACTTTACCTAGCATATCGTTTGATAAGTTCATTGAATCAACTAATTTATCAAAGTCAATTTGAGTAGCGCCTACACTATATGTTCTACCAAAGTTTTTATAACTGCTTTCGTTTGATGGTGTATCAGTTTTAATATTCATTATCATAGGGTTTGTGATAGCTTCATATTCAACATCAAACTCGGCACTTTCTGGAATAGTAAGTGTGCTTGATATTGTCGCAACTTGTCCAGACATTGAACCTGTGTGAGTAATACTCTTTATATCGCCACTATCGACAGTTAAAAGGCTTCGTGCTTTACTTATAAAGTCCCCATTCCATGAACCAGTAAAGAATGCAGCAAGTGCTTGCCACATATCATAAGATGGTTTTTTATGTAAGCCATCAATAACATTGCTTCCTTGTTCATAATAAACATATTGTGGTCTTACTGTTTCGGCTTCTGCCATGTATTGGTCTTTTTCAAGCACATAGTCTGTCATATCAAATGGCATTGAAACCACCTCGTAGGCAGTTACAGGTGTCATTGTGATATATCTATCATTATAAGTTGCACCCTCATGAGTAAATTGATAAGTGCCACCATAAGTGAATGTATATAACTTGCTCATAACATCTGCAATATTCGCACCTACTAAATTGCACCATTCAACTATAAAGTTATATAGTTCTTGGTTGCTATTACCTGCTACTATTTGCCATAGTGTTTTTTGAGTTCCTACTAAATCTGGGTAGTATACTTCATAATAGCTTCCCTCATCCACTTCATCAACATAAGTTCTAAAATAGTCATAACCACACATATCATTAAATACAGGGTAAGTGTGGGTTTTTACTTTAAGTTGAGTTACTCTATTTATTTTTGAAGTAGTATAAATCTTGCCATTTCCACCCTCTGGATCATAAGTAATTCTACTTTCCCCAATACATCTTTGACTTAAGCATTTATCATAAGCCAAGTTTGTTGTATCAATTACATTGTTTGCTTCAGTTTCTAGGTATTTGCAATAGTTATCTTGACTTTGTGTTTTAGTCCATTGAATAACTTTATCTTTATGGATTTCGTAAATGTTGTTTATGTAGGTTGGTATAGTTCCACCATCGCCACCCTGCACTATTAAATTACTTAATTCAATAAATCCTATTGTTATGTTTTTTGTGTTGCTATTGTATGTATAATCAGTAACTACTGGTCTACAATTAGCTCTCATGCTTATTTGAGTTAAGGCATCATATAAAGTAGTGCCATTTGCGAATCTATATTCGTTTTTAGCACTTGCTATTGGATTTGTGTTGTTATTTATGGTTGTTGTATTAAGTGCAAATGTAACGCCATATTTAGTAGACATCAATTCGCATAATTTTTGCATTTTAGTGCTATCGTATTCATCACTCGATAAAACTTTCGTGCCAACGATAAAACACTCTAAAACTGCCGTTAATTCAGTTATAGTAATATCATGAACATATTGTTCTGCATTATTAGATTTATAAGTTTGATACAATGTGCATTCACTTTGCATTAAATACTTATCGCCATCAATCTGGCATAGTGTATATGGTGGTATATTTTGTCTTTGTTCTGGTAGACTACTACCAACTATCATTTGCGCCCTACCTGTTGCGAAAGCTTCATCACATCTTCTAGCAATAGTTAAGCTATCGCCCACAATAGAACCTGTCGCAATTCTTAAATCACCATTTGTTTTCCAATATTTAAAATCAAATGTCATCTTCTATAACCTCCCAAGTCCCCATTTCGTGCTTTCGCTTGGGATGATCTTATTTGTTCCCATTTTCTATCATACATGTAGTCAGCTATTGTAGTAGCGCCATCTACTGCAATTACTGCTAAACCCATCCAAACATTTGCAGCCAAAGCTGCGCCATAACCAACTACCTTTTTAGCATTGTTAATGTTTGTTTGAACTGATTGTCTACCAGTCCACTTACCTATATTACTTGTTACATAGTTAGCACTTTGCATAGCCACAAACACACCAGCAGCTGCTATTTGAGTATTTCTCTCATTTGCTTTTACTTGCTTGTTCTTTATTGAAGTTTGAGCTTGTTTGTCTGCACTACCTGTGCCAATGCTAACTTCTTGTTGCCCTGTATCATCTTTGATAGTTACTCTTATAGGCTCTGCCATAGTAAGCACCTCCTATAATGTTCTTAAGAACTTTATTGTTACACCATAAGTGCCACCAGTAGGCACATGCTCGTTAATGCCTACAAGTTTGGCATCAAAAGTTCTTGTAATTATGCCGTTGTTATATTTGATAGACCATTTATAGTCTGCATCATCTTCTTTTTCGATTATTGCCTTATAAACAGGCTTATTAGGTTGTGGAATAACTGTAATTATTAGTTGCTTTTGATTTCCTGTTCCTATGTTAGTTGGAACTTGTCCGACACCTAGTATTTTGGCTTCCATATTAGATGCATAATCATATACTACATCAGCAATCGGAACATCAAGCTCTTTGTATGTATTATTAACCTTAATTTCGATTGTATAACTATCGCTTGTTAGTAAGTCCTCAAAGATTTGAGTTTGAAAATACAAGTCAGTTAAAACCCAGTCAATGCCATTTATTCTTTCGATAGCACCACTTGACCTGCCATCAACAAGTATTCTTGCGATAGTTGGTATTTCAACAGCTGGCGTTAATTGGTTGTTGTCATGATCTTCAGTTCTTGTTGATACTGTTATGTTATAATCGTTAAATGTATCTTTTAGGCTTTCAATATCTTCGATAGCTTGTTTAAATACATCAACTTTGTTTGGTATCACAAAAGTAATACGCATATTTTCAGTTTTAATTGTTTGAGTTCCTACATAATCATTTGAGCCACTATCAACCCTTAATACACCATGTATTATTTCATCTTCAACTTCTGGTAGTATTTCAGCCCAGTTTGTATCTAGGTTGTTATTGTAAGAAAGCATAAAGTTTGCAGGTAGTAATTCTTGCAATACTTCAATTATTTTGTCATATAGTAACATTTAGTTATTCCTCCTTAATTGTGAAATTAAGTTTGTTTGCTCTTACCCATTCTGCCACTGTTTTATTAACCCAGTGATAGTTAGGATTGTTGTATGATATAATATCGCCATTTTTCTTTTTGTAGTAAAGAAGTTTATTGAAGTTAGTAATTGCTGCATACTCAACAGTTGCGCAACAACCATTTACCTCTTTACCCTGATTATTACCTATTGTGATTACATATTCGTTTTCAGTTCCCTGCACCCTAGATATTGACATTCTTAATGCACCACTTCTATAAGGACAGGCATCTCTTAATCTAACTGCCAAGTCTTGTGCTAGATAAAAGTCCATTATTCAAGCCCCACTATTGTTTCGCCTGTGAAGTCTTTTAGATTAGCTTTGAATCTTCCTTGATTAGCATTGTCATATCTAGTTGTAATTGTAGTTACTTTGAGCTT
>CALCVH010000026.1 GCA_937907585.1 uncultured Bacillota bacterium
TTTATTAAATTATAATACGTATTTTTACCTAGATAAATTAAATTTATGAAAATAATTAAAATAAAAGCTGTAAGGAATTATACAGAATAACTTACAGCTTTTACATATTTAAATATTATTATTTGTTTAATGCTGAATTAACCATTGATAAAAACTTATCTGGATCTAAACTAGCTCCACCAATTAAAGCTCCATCAATATCTTCTTGAGAAAGTAATTCATCAATATTTTGTGGATTAACACTTCCTCCATATTGAATTCTGACCTTTTGAGCTACTTCTTCATTATATACATCAGCTATAGCGTTTCTTATAGCTTTACATGTTTCTTCTGCGATTTCAGGAGTCGCAGTTTTTCCTGTGCCTATTGCCCAGATTGGTTCATATGCGAATACTAGATTTAATACGTCGTTCTCACTGATTCCATCAAGAGCTTTCACAACTTGATTCTTAACGAATTCATTAGTTGTTCCATTTTCTCTAACTTCTAATGATTCACCTACACAAACGATTGGAAGTAAATCATATGCTAGAGCTTGTTTAATTTTTAAATTAACTGTTTCATCAGTTTCATTGAACATTGCTCTTCTTTCAGAGTGTCCAATAATAACATAAGTAACTCCAAGTTCTTGTAAGAGAATAGCGCTTGTTTCGCCTGTATAAGCACCGCTATCTTTATAGTGTACATTTTGAGCGCCAATTCTTAAATTATCGCCTTGTCTTTTAACTAGGTCTCTTAGAACTGGTGCTTGTGCACAAATAACAGTATCAACTAATGAAGATGATGGTAATTTATCAGAAACTTGTAAGAGGAAATTGATAGCTTCTCCTCTTGTTTTAAACATTTTCCAGTTTCCAGCAATAATATATTTTCTCATTTCTATATCCTTATTTATCAGTAATAGCGGCTACGCCAGGTAATACTTTTCCTTCCAAATATTCTAAAGATGCTCCTCCACCTGTTGAGATGTGTGAGAACTTATCTTGATATCCCATCGAAATAGCTGCGGCTGCAGAATCTCCACCACCAATAATAGTGATAGCGCCTTTTTCTTTTAAGCCAGCTAAAGTTTCACAAATAGCTTTTGTTCCAACTGCGAACTTTTCAACTTCGAATACACCTGCAGGTCCATTCCATACAACTGTTTTAGCGCCTTCAAGTTCTTTAGCGAATAATTTGATTGTTTCAGGTCCACAATCAAGGCCTTGCCAGTCTTTATCAATATGTTTAACATCAACAACCTTAGTTGGAGCTTCATCAATAGCGCCAAAGAAGTTTTCTGCAACTTTTAATGGGTCTGGTTTAGCTTCAACAACATCTACTGGTAAAACAATCTTACCATTAGCTTTAGCTAACATATCTTTTGCGTAATCAACGAAATCTAATTCGCATTTAGATTCGCCAACTTCTAAGCCTTGAGCTTTAAAGAATGTGTATGCCATAGCGCCACAAATCATAATCTTATCAGCTTTCTTTAATAAGTTTTCAATAACAGAAATCTTATCAGATACTTTTGCACCACCTAAGATTGCAACAAATGGATGTTTAGGATTATCTACAGCTCCACCGATGAATTCAACTTCTTTTTGCATTAAGAATCCTGCAGCAGTCTTTTCTATATTAGCGCTAATTCCAGAGTTAGAAGCGTGAGCTCTATGTGCTGTACCAAATGCATCATTAACGAATACGTCTCCTAAAGATGCCCAGTATTTACCAAGTTCAGGATCATTTCCAGATTCTTTCTTTCCATTTAAATCTTCGAATCTAGTGTTTTCAAACATTACTATATCGCCATCTTTCATTTGATTAATAGCGTTTTCTAATGCTTCTCCTCTAGTTTCAGGAACGAATGTTACTGGCTTTCCAACTAATTCTTCTAATCTCTTCGCAACTGGTTTTAAAGTGTTTTTAGCTTTATCTTCTTCTGTTTTAATTCTTCCTAAATGTGAGAATAGAATAGCCTTTCCACCATTATCAACTACATATTTAATTGTTGGTAATGCTTGAACGATACGGTTATCATCTGTGATAACTCCTCCTTTAATAGGAACGTTAAAGTCTACTCTTACTAAAACTTTCTTTCCTTTTACATTTAAATCTGTAATAACTAATTTACTCATACTTTCTCCTTTATTTGTATAATAAATTATACAACTTTTGGTCTTTATTAGTCAATCATTCCGATATATTCATCAATTAATTCACATTTTTTAATTGCGTTATGCATTCTGTATGAAGAAATCACAATCCTCTTAGTTGTATTATCATCAAAAACTATAATAGTCTCATTCTCATGTATTAATATTCCTTTGATACTATAATAATTTATACATAGCGCACTAGCGCTATTAATATCGCACAAAGGAACTAATAATATATCTTTATTTATATACATAGGATTCATCTTTTTATTGCCTATTATCTTTTTAGATGCTTTATTAATGGATTTAATATTCTTAAAATATGAAACAGCTAATTTATTAATATATGAATATACAGATTCTTTAATTTTATAATTATCTACATAAACTTCGTTATCAATTCTTTCAATTATATTCATTTTTATACAAATAAAAAGAGGACCGAAGTCCTCTATTGTTTTATTCCTCTTCTTGTTGTGGAGCAGCGTCTTTTTTAGCTTTCTTACCAAATAATTTTTTCTTTGGTTTTTCTTCTTCAGCTTCAGCTGCTGGTAAAGCATCACTATATTCTTCTGGTTGATAATCTGGAGAATATTCTTGAATTCTTAATGTAGTTCTAGGATCGAAGAAGTGTGCTTTTTCCATCTTGAATGCTACATCGATCTTATCACCGATCTTAAGATCTGCTCTAGCTGCAATCTTCGCAACGATAGCTGCATCATCTAAAGTGAAGTGTAAGTTAGTTTCAGAACCTAATAATTCAGATACGTCGATAGTAACATTTAATGATGTTTCAGGACGTTTCTTAACTTCATTTTCATCTTCTGAAATGAATTCAGGTCTGATACCTAATACTACGTCTTTATCGATATAACCTTTCTTCTTTAATAATTCAACTTGTTCATTTTCAACTTTAATCTTAATAGATTGAGTTTCAAAATAACCAGCTTCTGTTACTTTACCTTTTAAGAAGTTCATTGGAGGAGTTCCGATGAATCCTGCGACGAACATATTTCTTGGGAAGTCATAGATTTCTTTAGGTGAACCAACTTGTTGGATACGTCCTTCACTCATAACAACGATTCTTGATGCCATAGTCATAGCTTCAATTTGGTCGTGTGTTACATAGATTGTAGTAGTTCCTAATTGTTCATGTAATTTAATTAATTCAGCACGCATTTGTACTCTTAATTTAGCGTCTAAGTTAGATAAAGGTTCATCCATTAAGAATACTTTAGCGTTTCTAACGATTGCACGTCCTAACGCAACTCTTTGTCTTTGACCACCTGATAATGCTTTAGGTTTTCTATCTAGATAAGGATTTAAACCTAAAATATCAGCTGCAGCTTTAACTTTACGTTCGATTTCATCTTTTGGTACTTTTCTTAACTTTAATCCAAATGACATATTATCATAAACTGTCATATGAGGATATAGAGCGTAAGATTGGAAAACCATCGCGATATCTCTATCTTTTGGTGGAACATCATTAACTAATACATCATCAATGTATAATTCACCATCAGTGATTTCTTCTAGACCCGCAACCATACGTAATGTTGTAGATTTACCACATCCAGAAGGTCCTACGAAAACGATAAATTCTTTGTCTTTAACTTCTAGGTTAAAGTCAAATACAGCTTGAACATTATTGTCATAAACTTTGTTTAAGCTTCTAAAAGAAAGTGTTGCCATAATAATCTCCTTAAAAAATATTTTTTGCTAGTTTGATTATATAATATTTTTTAATAAAAAAATATGGACACTTTGCACAAAATTAGTGAAAGAGTCCATAAAAAGCTAATTGATCTTTAAACTGTTTTAAATCTAATGAAGTGATTCTTTTAACAGTTTCTATTCTATAATTTAATGTGTTTCTATGAATAAACAGTTCTTTAGATGCTTTAATGGAGTTTCCTATCAATATAAACTCTATCGCAGTATCAATCACTTCATTAGATAGTTTTGATTGAAAATATTTCTTAAAATCATTCTTAAACACATTATCGCATTTTAAAATATGTTCATCTATTATATCTACTAACCTATATACCCCATTCTGTTTTTCTTTTAAGAATGATGATATATATTTATATAAATGTTCTGGTATATTGACATCTACTATATAGCACGCAACATCGATATAGAATTCTTGTGAAGCAGCTTTAATTGCTTCACTAGCAATATCTATATCATCAATCAGAGCACAAAAAAGATTTGAATTTATTTCATCAAACTTAATAGGATCTAATGCGTTTGTTATATAATATTTGTTTTCCTCGCTTGGTTTAGCGAAATATAAGAGAATGTTATTCATTATTTATTTTCTTCATCTGCTTCTTTATTAAAATATTTACTGATTTTTATTATTTGTGAAAAGCCTTCATCATTAGTTGGTTCAACTATATTCTTAGCGTATTCTTTTATTACATCTAGAGGCATAAATCTTTCGTTAGGCTCTTTATTTCTTTTATTAACTCTTTCTATAGACAATTCAACATCTGGTTCAAAATATACCGCAACTATATCATATAAATCTCTATTAACTCCTAGTTCAGTAAGTGAATCAACAAATCTTTTTCTTACTTTAGGTGTTATATTAGTGGCGTCATATATAAAACTTTCATTATTTAATATTTTATCTTTACAAATCTTATATAGTGTAGGAAATACCAATTCTTCTTTTAAATCAGGATTGTTAGTTCTTAGTTCATCACTAGAAACGATAGAGATATTAAATCCTTTTGATAAAACTTTTGCGAATGTAGTCTTTCCAGAACCCTGTATACCGATCATCATATAGACAGTAGACATAAACATAAACCTCGTTATTATTATACATTAAATAAATGAAAATACGGACTTTTTTGTAGTCCGTATTTTCTATTAATAACTAAGATTATGCAATTTCAATATGTTTCTTTGTGATTTCTTTCTTATCTTCTTTAGGAACTGTAATATGAAGTTCTCCATCAGCTAAGTTAGCTTTAATCAATGATTCATCAATCTCACCAACATAGAAGCTTCTCTTGCATTGATAGCTTTGACGTTCTCTTCTGATGTAGTTCTTCTTATTCTCTTCTTTCTTATCTTGTTTAGATAGAGCGATAGTCAAATAACCGTTTTCTACGTCTACTTGGATATTTTCTTTATTTAGTCCAGGAGCGTCCATTATAATTTCGTAATCTTTTTCATTTTCGACTACATCGCATCTTAGTGCGACACTATTTGTTCTTTTAAGTTCTCTTTCAGGATAGAAGAAGTCCTCAAATGGATCAAATAAATCAAAGTTATTAAATAAAGATAATTCGTTGTTTCTCATAATTTTAATCTCCTTTCATTAGCGTTTTTTTATCTTTGCACCTATATTGTAACACTAATTTTAGCACTTGCAAGCATAGAGTGCTAATCTTCACAAAATCTTAACATTTGAAAGGAGTTATTATCTTTATTTGTGTTATTTTGCTCTATCTTTAATAAATTTGATTATTCCAGAAGACCACCCATGACAAAGACTATGTCTAAACCCTTTATAACAATATTTTCCATAATCTCCATGAATATCTTTTTTACTTTTATCTATTTCATCTATTCTTGTTGAGCCATCTGCCCATTTAATATCATAATCTTCAAAGAATGTTGTAGCGCCTTTATCAATCATACTTCCATAGTACTCTTTTAATAGTTTAATTGAAAGTTCAACATTCCTAGATGCGATCGTTTCAAGAATATAATAAGCCATAAAAGTTGAAAAGCCATTTGATCCATCTTTAATTATCATTTCATATTCTTGATCAGATATATTTCCTAATGCGAAATACTTAAGTGCGATTACTTGCTTTTTGTTTTCGACCTTCAAATTACCTCTTTTTAATTTTTCATATAGGTAATCCGCTTTATCATATGGTCTATTAAAAGAAACTAACAATTCTTTTGCTTTTCTAGCCGCAATCATATTTATAAATCTTGAACCAGTAATTTCATCTTTAGTATCTTTTGTTGGCCAGTCTACAAAATAAAACGGATATGACATATTTCCGTTATCATCAACATAACTATTCAATAGATCTATAAGTTTTTCTAAATAGTTAAGTTGTTTACTAACAAATTTAAAGTTGTTTGTTAATTTATAATAATCCGCAATTATTATTATCCACCACATAGAATAAGTTGGAAAATTATTCATAAACCTTGGAAGAGGAGTTTGTTTTCTCATTAAATCTAGGGATCTTTCAACCTCTTTTGTTTTCCCATAAAGAGTAGTTAGCGCAAGCATTTCTGGATGCATATCACCAATCCATATTAGTCTATCCCTTTTTATTCCATCAACCACATATCCATTTCCAGCACAAAGATCAATAGTTCTTTTAGCTATATTAAATATGTTATTTATTAGTTCATCATTCCCATTATATTTATAGATAATTTTTTTATTAAGTTCATAACTAGTAGCGTATATATTTTTTATCCACATTATATCGCTACTTAAGCAATCGATTCTTACAAATCTAAAACCAGTTTCACCAAAAATTAAATCAGAAAGAATTGGAAGCTCAACCACAAAATCTCTTAAAGAGTGATCGTTTGTCGAATTTTTTTCTCCTATTTCAGAATAACATTCGCTCAAGCTTTCTCCAAATCTTATCCTTATTCTTCCTGGATGATTATTTGGATTAAGATATGTAAGAATGCGTATTCCTCCATTCATCTCTTTACCAAAATCAAACACAATAAATGAACCACCTTTAAATTCCGTTAATGATTCTTCGGTAGTTGTTATCTGATTGCTTTTTTTAATCAATAGATAATTAGAATTATAAACATCTTTATAATCAATTATTCTAGTAGGCAAATAATACTTTTTCATTTATTATCCTTTTACTTATATTCGTGAATTATTAATCTTTCGATTCCAAATGGCACTAAATTATATTCATTATCGTATTCAGGAGAAACTCCATCTTTCCAAGTACGATACTGATTAAACTTGTCCACAACAACCCAATCACCTTCTTTAAAATTTAAAGAGTGATGTGGACCTAATAAATTTCTTAAGCTTGATTTAGCTACTATCACTATATTATTATCTCCTATTGATAACAAATCTGTTATATCTATTTTTTTATCTAATACAAGATTCTTACTTTTATTATTAACACTAATATTCAACACTAAAAATCTACCGATAGGTTCTAATTCTACTTTGCTTCTACCATCATAATTATAATTTGTATTTAGCGTGATGTTACCATAAAAGAATGGATAACCTTCTAGTTGAATATTATATCCTTTTTTAGGTAATTCTTCCATTTTTGAAATGCTTCCATCTTTATTAACTATGAATTTGCCTTTTAGATATACATTTTCAATATAAGTATCATAATATAAACAATTTCTAAGTGATTCTGTAGCTAATGGATCAAAAAACGCAAAGCGCACTTCTTCTCTTTGGTAATAATTTAAACTATAAACATATTCATTTATTCCAATTTTTATTAAATCTGTAATATCTGATTCAACAAAATTAATATCAAAATCTGATTGTTTAAATACAATTTCTTTCCCATTAAATTTAGTTGATAGATAATTATATTTTTCAATCATCAATTTCAATGGAATTAAATCTTTGATTATAAATTTATGCTTTATAAATATCTTTCCTTTATATCCATTATATAGGAGATTCTCAAATATTTGAGGTAGAGGCATTTCTTTATAATTTATACCATCAAAGCTTAAACCCGCTTTATCAGAAATAAGATAGTTATCAGTTATGCCTGTAAGTTTAAATGGTGATTCTATAACATTTAAATTAGTATATTTATTTTCTATTTTTTCTTCGGTCTTAATTAGAATTAATCCTTCTTTAGGGCCTAATAACATATCCTCATTAAATGACGATAAAGAGAGAGTATCAATATCAAGAATTGAGTATATTTCTTCTTTTGTATCAATTCTACATTCCATTTCATCATATAAAGACTGATTCTTAATAAATATAAACTTTCCTAATTCTCCTTCTCTAACTGTTAAGATTCCATCTCCCTTTTTAACAGAAAAATCAAACATTCTTAAGGACTTAAGATCTTCAAAAGATATATTAGATTTTATATCTACATCACATAACACTCCATCAATATATTGAGGATTTGATTCTACATATATTTTTCCTTTATACTCATTGATTAGATCTAAAGTGCTTCTAGAAATAGTCGACATCTTAGGAACAACTAGTATTTTATAATCACATTTGCCAACACTTAATATATCATTTTTTACTTTCCCATATTTTTTAAGGATTGTTTCATCCGCTAGGTGATATGTGATACCATTTCTATTTAGCAGTTCTAAAAATCTAGAAAAACTGTCTTCTAATTCCTTGACGCTTTTATAATCTTCATCTCTAATATAATCTAAATAGACAGATTTCATTGGATGAATTATTAAACAATCTACTAATTCTTTAGTATTTTGAATTAGATGTCCTAATCTATTAAAATGACTATTAAATTCTTTTGATTCTTCCCACCAGTTGTTTTGTTTATAGAAAATAGGTGGACAATCATGTTTAGCTTGGCCAGACAATGAATAAGGCATTAGATGCTCACACATTAAATTAACTCCATTAAAATATTGGAGCTCTGCGATATGTTTTAATTCATATGGGGTTACATCATATCCGCTGCATCCAAAGGTTTCTGTTAAAACTTGTTTTTTGCCAAGTTGTGATGAAACACTTCCTACCTGTTTTGATGACAGAAAATATTCTCCTTTTCTCGTTAAACTATCAATTCCAGGAATGTGTTCATATTCATATGAAGTCATCACACCAGCGCCGCCCCACATTTGACTATATAGATGTGGTTCTTCTACAGAGTGTCCCGTCAACAAACAATTATGTTTATTGCACCAATCATATAACTTTTTATAATAGTTATTTACATACATTTCATTTAGAGTTGAATAATAACGAACTCTAAATTGATAACCTCTTTTATCATGTTTAAATAGATAAATAAGTCCATCTAAAACATCTTGATTATATTTCTTATCAAATTCTTCTTTAACTTTAATTGGATATGGTGTAGCCCATCTATAATATTGAGGTTCATCAGTAAAGAATCCCACTAGTTCTTTACCAAAGCTATCTTTAAAGCGTTTATAGTATCTATTATGTGTTCCTTCAATAAAAGCATCTACAACCTCAGGATTTAATATATCAGTATTCGCAGGACTCACTCTTAAATAAACAGTATGATATTCCTTTAATCCTGGTTCATTCTTATAGATGCGTTTATATCCATCTAATGTATTTTTATAAACAACAAATGCATTATTATCAAAAAAATCATTAAGAGAGTATTCTAAAAAACGGGCTCTATAGGCTTCGTTTTTTAAAAGTTTTCCACCAATAAAACCGCTTGGCCATCCGTTTTCATCATATATCCAAGCGTGCATATTTTCTTTTTTAGCTTTTTTTAGACACGCTTCCACGCAAGAGAACCACTTTCTTCCCAAATAAGGTGTTCTTAACCCTGTTCTTGCATGTATAATAAAACCGCCAATTCCGGTTTTTTTCATTTCATCAATCTGTTTTACAAGAGCGTCTTCATCTAAAATGTTATTCCAACTCCAAAATGGAATAGATTTTGAATCGCTTAAATCACTGTCGAACGCATCTTTTAATTTGTTGATGATCAACTCACTACTTTTCATATATTCTTTCAAATTTACTTCCCAAAATAGTTTTTAAAATAACTTGAGCATATATCCTGCACAAAAAATCATTTGGATGATTAATATTATTTGCGGTCATATCTCTATATCTTTTGATTGTTAATAAGTCTTTATGAATGGTATACATATCGGCTCTTGCGATATGTTCATCCTCTTTTTCTAGTTTGATATGTACATCCTTTGTTAGAAGTTGATTTCTAAGCCAAGTGCTGTCAGGATTTGGAAGCATTGTACTGACTAAAACGATTTCGATATTTGGATTTTGTTCTTTTAAATAATTAATCATTTCCCTATACATTTTTTCATATTCATCTATAGTGGTATCCAAATCGTTCATCCCAAATCCTAAAATTAATAAATCAGGTCTAGTAGGAAGAACTCTTTCTTTAAACGCATTAAACGCACTATATGTATCCCATCCGCCTTGAGAAACATTAGATAATTCAATATCCGCATCAAAATTTTCTATTAGAAATTCCTTAATCATTTCTGGAAAAGAAGGCATAAATGGAGGTACATTCCCGCCCATAGGTGTACCGCTAGAATTACATCCTGTCATTATACTATCACCATAAAAAGTGATGTATATTTTTTCTTTATTCTTTAGTTTTCTAGTAAATGTAGGTAATTTATTTTCTTTTCCTAAAGGAATGTTCTTTGTCCATTTAGATTTTGTTGTATAACTAATACTTATTTGATTTTTTGTGAATGTATCACATTCTCCATATAATAAATATCTTTGATCGTTAAAAGAATATTTTTTCCTTATTTCATCATTTATAGCAATACTAAATATTCCTGGATCAGTAACATAATAATCTTCGATTTTGTAATATGGCATATTTCCAGTTTTAACTCTTTTTATTTTTCCATTTTCAATAATATAATCCTTATTATTTAAAAAGTCTTTATCTAAAAAGTAATTCTTAACACTTATTATTTTATCTGGATAATATAGTAGATTTGCTTCATCGTCTTCATCAAGAAACATGAATGTTTCGTTAGTTATTAAGTTAGTGTTCCAAATAGGTCTTAAATATTCTTTCAAATCATAACCTTTCATAAATATACCTACATTTATAATTAATTATTCTAAAATAGCTCTACCATTTGCGGAAACATAAATATCAATAACGCCTCTTTCTCTTATTAAATCTCTTGTGTGAAGAGTTGTTAATGTGGCTGTGTTAAATCCTTTTCCGCCATCGTTATCATAAATCCATCTAGCTGCAGGATATAACGCAACTTTAATCTCTTTTATAGTAGAATAGAATTTATCCGTAACTCCATTTTGACCGTGATGCGCCATTTGAATGATAGTGCAGCTTTCAACTTCCTTTTTAATCCATTCATCTTCTAAGTAATAATCGCCTCTATCTCCCATATCTCCAGTAAATAAAATAGACTCATTAGGAGTAGAAATTTTATACATTATACCTGAATTATTACCATAGTTATTGTTCTTTTGATCTTTCCATGCATCATTCAGAACAATTATTTTAACTCCTTCTTCAACTTCTACTATATCGCCTTTATGAGGAGTAACTACGTTTCCTATCTTCTCAGGATATTCATTTATTGTTTCAGTTAATGCATCTGACAACCAACCATCAGCGTCCCCACTTAACGACTTCACATCAGCTGATGATGGAAAGTCAAAGTATAGATTATCAATTTTAATATCGTAATTTTTTAAAATAGTATAGATTGCGGTAGAATGATCTGAATGAAAATGAGTAAGAACCCAGTAGTCTACTTTGTTTGTGAAAGTTCTTATAAATTTAATTAATGAATCAACTTCAGCGTTACTTCCGCCATCTACAACAATCACCTTTCCTTTAGGAGTTACTAGCACATATCCCATCATAAGGTTTTTAGCTTCCATTGAATATAGTTTAACTCCGCCTAATAATTTTTCTTTTTCAGGTGCCTTTAGAATAGATATATCTGATACTAATATAGTTTTATTCTTTCCATTAAATAAATCTAATTTAACGTATTTATCAGTTCCATCAGAATATACTTTACTTATAAATCTAACGCGATTCCATACTCCGCCTTTAAAGCCATAATCTATTAAATCACCTTCAGCTTTATAAAGCTTAAAATCGCCATCATATGTATCGCCTTCCATCATCATTCTAAACTCAACAACAACATCGCTAAATGTTTCATATTCAGGAGTTAAGAAAAATATATTCGCATTTTTATTTGAAACATTAATCTTATATCCTTCCTTTGAAGAATAACCTTGATTAGTTTCCTCAATTGTAGCGTTTTTTACTTTTATATTCATACTATTTTCTGCCTTTACATTAAGAGTTCCGCACACTATAAAACTTAAACTAAAACAAATAATTATAGTTAATACTTTTTTAATTATATTCATTATTCATTTCTCCTTTTTATAGCGATTATAGGCATTATTAATAAACTAAATAAGCTTAAGATAGTTCCTGAAATAGCATTCTTACAACCTTTACTATTTTTAGAGTCATCACTATTTATAACACTAGTGGTTCCAGTACCTTCATCTTTAGTAACTGTTTCATTTCCTTTTGGATCATCTTCAGGCTCTTTTTCTTCTAATTTATATATTGGATAAATAACTGTGTTTTCTGTAATTGAGTTAGTATCCTCACTCCACTTATCAAAAACATATCCTTCTTTAAAAGGCGCTTCAGGAGCTTGAGCACTTCCATAAGAACATACTTTTTGTTCAGAAATTATATCACCGTTTTCAGCCATAAATCTTACGGTGAACAACAAGTCTTTATGTATAAATACGTTTCCTACTCCAGCAGATAATTTATCTCCTGTTATAGGATTAACGTATAGAGTTTTCATATTTCCTTCTGTAATTTTTGCGCCATCATCAAAAGAGTTTGATACGTATTCTCTTCCCTTTAAATCAGTTATAGAAAGATTATCAATAATAACTGATGATGATTTTGCGTTATTCGATAAAGCAACGAATCCTAAATAGTTAGATTTTTCATATGTAGATTGTGCTTCAAAAATTAATGAATAATCATCACTTCCAATTTTTTTAGATGATAATTTAATTATTTTATCTTTTGCGCTAAATATAACCTGATAAGTGTATCCAGCTACAAAAGTAAAATCTGTATTTTTTATTTCTAAGGTTGATTTATATTCTTCGCCAAATAGTGCGTAATCCTTCATATTAGAAAGAATTCCAATACTACTTTTATCTCCACAAACTATTCCAAATTCACCAGCGTCATTAGATTTTAATAGATCAAATGTTAATATACCATTACCATCACCTATTTCAGTGTAGTATAATGTCATACCACTTCCACCTTCAATAGGTCCTGATGCGACAATATACGCACCAAAATTATCGTCATAACTAATAATCGCTTTTACCGATACTAAATTAAATAATGATAATATCATAAAAGATACGATGATAGTAAATAAAGCTAATCTCTTTTTCATAATAGCCTCTCTTTCATAGACTATAATCCCACTTCCAAAATGGATAGTGGGATTATAGCTTATTATTGATTAATTATTCAGTAAGAAATTCTATATCTGTAATAAACGCACATGGAGTAGCGTTCTTCGCAACATCTGTTCCAGCAAAGTAAATAGATAATTCCTTAGTGAAATCATGTTCTGCATCAGTTAAATCAATTGTGAAGAACCATTTATTTGTTTCATTGTCAAGAGTAAACTTTTGGCTGATAAATCCGTTGCAGTAGTTCCAGTCATTGCTTCCAGCTGTATTCTTAGCTAATATAGCTACAGTTGAGTTAATAAAGTTACCAGTGTTTGTATATCCTTCAATTCCAAGATTATTGATAACACCAATCTTAAGAGTCTTGTATCCAGCATCAACATAATGTTTCATTACATCTTGAGAGATTTTAGCATAGAATGCAGCGCCATCAGTTGATTTTGCTGTCCAACCTTTATCCTCATGATAAACTACTTCACAGTTAGTTTGAGCAACTAAAAGTTCTTCTTTAGTATATTCATATAATTCAGATACTTTTAATAATGTTGGGTAAACATTACATCTATTAGTTTGAACATATAAACCAGTTGTTGAGTATGCATCAATATCAACGGTCATTGTATATGTATATCCTTGTTTTTTGAAGTTCTTACCAGATTTATAATAGATATACTTTCCATCGCCTTCTTTATTTTCAATAGTATCTAAATAAGCGCCGATATAAATGTTCTTTGTATCACTATAATCTGCAGGGATTTCTGCATACACAGTAACTTCAATAGAACTATATCCAATAGTTTTTAAATATGCGAGGACAGACGGAGTAATTCTAAAGATACCTTTATTTCCTTCAGCAGTAATTGAATATACACCAGTTCTAGGCGATGTTACTACACCTGCTTTTAAATGTCCGTTATCGCCATCTTCTTTAGAAACAGCAACAACCAATAGTTCTTTATAGTTCTTTCCACACGCAGTGCAGTTTCCATTTTCATCAAATGTATGTAAGCCTGTAGAAGTTACATCTTCTGTTTCTTCAGCTTGACATACAGAACAAACCTTCTTCCTTAAACCATCAGTGCCACATGTAACAGGAGTTACAGTAACCCATTCGCCATAAGTGTGTTCCCCTGTTGCAGGGATAGTTTCAGTTTCTTCTTTTTGGCAAGTTGAGCATACATGTTTTCTTGAACCTTCAGCGCTGCATGTAGCAGGAGTTACAGTAATCCAGTCACCAAATGTATGTTCACCTGTTGCAGGGATGGCTTCAGTTTCTTCCTTTTGACATACGCTACAAACATGTTTCTTTAATCCATCTTCGCCACAAACTGCAGGAGTTACAACATCCCAATCACCGAATGTATGTTCACCAGTAGCAGGGATTACCTCAGTTTCCTCCTTTTGACATACGCTACAAACATGTTTCTTTAAACCATCGGCTCCACAAGTTGCAGGAGTTTCTATAGTCCATTCACCATAAGTATGACTTCCAATAGCTGATATTACTTCTGTTTCTTCTTTTTGGCATACAGTACAAACTCTCTTTTTAAGTCCATCAGTTTCACATGATTCAGGAGTCTCAACTGTCCATTCACCAAATGAATGTTCACCTGTCGCTTTAATAACTTCTGTTTCTTCTAAACCACAGTCTGAACATTTTCTCTTCATCAAGCCATCAGCGCCACAAGTAGCAGGTGTTTCAGTAGTCCAGTCACCCCAAACGTGAGGTTTACTAAATTCAACATCAGTAACATATGCATATGGAGTAGCGTTCTTCGCAACATCTGTTCCAACGAAATATATTTCTAGTTCTTTAGTGAAATCATAAGCTTCATTAGTCATATCAACAGTAAAGAACCATTTATCTGTTTCAGTATCATGAGTGAATTTTTGACTGATAAATCCGTTGCAGTAGTTCCAATCATTTCCACCTTCTGCTTTTTCTGGTAGGATACAAATTGTTGAATTAACAAAGTTACCAGGGTTAGAATATCCTTCAACATGTAAATTGTTGATAACGCCTATTCTAATTTCTCTATATCCTTCGTTATAGAAATAGCTCATTACTTCTTTAGATATCTTAGCGTAGTATGCGCCTTCTGTAGCAGGTTTTAATACCCAACCTTTTCCTTCAACATAATCAACTACACAGTTGTTTGAATTAGATAAAAGTGTTTCTTTTGCAGTATAGTCAATAAATTCTTCAACTAAAATACTAAGTGGGTATGCATCACAATGGTTAGAACGTAAATAGATATCTTTTCCAGCATAAGTATTTAAATCTAATTCTATTGTTTCTTTTTTACCATCATCCCAGAATTGTTTCCAGTCCTTATAAAGAATTGCTGTTTCTTCATTATAGATAGGTTTATCTTGAGCTACAAGAATCATCTTACATTTATCAGCAGAATCAGCAAGACCAGGAGCTATATTTTCTAGTGTTACATGTAGAGAGCTATAACCCATTTCTTTTAATGCAGATAGAATGTTTCCTGGAATCATAAAATCAAATACATCCGCATCAGTAGATGCTACATTATAAATTCCAGTATTGACGCTTGAAGTAACACTATATCCTTCAGGAACGCTGATAAATAATTCTTTGACGTTCTTTTTACACATTGTGCATGTTTCATTTTCATCAAAATTATGATCAACAACCACTTCTTTTACATCTTCAGCAGCACATACTTCACAAGTTCTCTTTTTAGAACCTGCTTCAGTACAAGTTGCATCAGTAACAGTAACCCATTCGCCCCATTTATGAGATGTTGAAGCTTTTTCGACGTGATCACAATCTAAACAAGTTCTATTATGACAAGTAAATTCATCAGCATATCTATGTCCTTTAGCAGGTATAGTTTCATCTACTTCATCTTCACATACAGAACATGTTTTTCTTTGAAGTCCTTCCTCTTCGCAAGTTGCTTCACGAATTACTACGAAATCACCATAAGTATGGTTTCCAGTAGCAGGAATTACTTCAGTTTCTTCTTCGCCACATTCACATGTACGTTTTTTAAGTCCTTCAGTACCACAAGTTGCTTCTGTCACAGTAACCCATTCTCCAAATGAATGGCTGTGAGCTTCAGTAGTGGTTTCCTTTTCTTTACTTGTGGTAGACACGGTATTTTCTTTCGTCGTTGTATTAGAAGACTCTTTAGTCTTAGAATTACAACCACCGAGCAAAAATACACCAACAAATGCAATTATCATTAATGTGATAATAGAAAGTTTTTGTTTTTTCATTTTGTCTCCTTATTATGTAAATATATGTTTTTAAATAATTAGTTATGAGGTATTACAAAAACGCCTTCACCTACGTTTAATTTAATAGGTAGACTATTATTAGATAAATCAATAGTTGTTCTTTCGCCATTTTGATAAAGATCGGCCTTAGTAAAACCATTAAATTCCATATTTAAATTAACTTTTTTATTCAAATGAGTCTCATTATAATTAACAACCATGAATCCAGAATTACCTTTTTCATCTTTCATATAACCGATAATTATATCCTCATCAGATGTGACATTCTTAATTCCAGATAATTTGTTTATTGAAAGAGGTGTAGTCATTGAATCGATTGTTTTATTGTAATAATCTGGGTCTTTTGATGTGTTGTTTGTTCCTAAAACAGGACAAACGCCTTGCCATCCGTCATTAAACTGCATATACACATTCGAGAATTTTCTTATTTCTTCATTTACTAGTTTACTATTTCTATATAAATCAGTTTGATTTCCATCTCTATCTATTAATGCGTATTGTCTATCCACAAATTCTCCTCCTACAGGAGGTGTTGCATAACAGAAATATGAAACGCTATCGTATCCAAACGCTAAAACAGTATATACTTGTAAACGAAGGTCTTCATAAGAAGGAATCCTATTTCTTTTTCCTGCTGCTGAACCATATGCCATTGATTGGATAAAGAAGTTTGATGTCAACTTGTAGTCGCTATCTCTTTTCGCAACTGAAAGATATTCTAAATTTTGTAACCAAGTTGTTTTTAGATAATATTCTGTTTTAGCACCCTCGTTATAGAATAGAGGATAGTCATCACATGAGATCCAGTTGTATACATCGCTTTCAGCGTATATAGAATTAATATATTGTTGTTGAGCTTCAAGGTATTCTTCATATGTGAATGAAGGAGTTCCCCAGTTATAACTAAGTGATGTAGTAGGATTTAAATTAACCAAAAACTCAACATTAGGATATTTTTCATGCATCTTTTGTACAACAGGACCTATATCAACTAGTCCATCTGCATTGTTAATTGTATTTTTATAAATTACTGGTTCATCGTAATTAAATCCTACAAAAGATGGATGTTTAACGTAACTTTCAATTACCGCATCAATTGATGGTAACGCTCTTGATACATCTACGAAAGCTTTAATGTCCAATTTATCACAAATAGAAAGTGCGGTCTCAATTCTTGATGATCCAACAGATCCAACATTTGTTCCTATTAAGAAAATATAATTAAAACCACAGTCCTTATATTCTTTAAATGCTTCTTCAGTTGGTTCAGGAGCGAACCATCCGTTTATAATAAATGGGTCTGCTTGAACATCATCATAATTAGGTAACATATTTTCTTCTCCTTTAGTCGTGCTTGATAAAGATGTTTTATTACATCCAAGCGTCATTAATAAAACGTTTAACGTTAAAGTTCCACATAAAAATCTTTTAATAATATTCCTTTTCATATTCCTCCTTTAATACTTATTAAATTAACCTTTCAATCCACCAGCAGACATGCTTTCCATTATTGTTTTTGAGAACGCAACATAGATTAGAAGAACTACTCCTGTCGAGAAAGTCATTGCCGCAAAAACATAAGGCATACTGTCAGGGTATTTTGATTGTATTCCTGTCAGTCCTAAAGCTACTGTAGGATAGTCATTTAAATATAAATAAGGTGTATAATAATCATTCCAACATGATATAAAAGACATTATTGAAAGCGATATAAATATTGGTCTTGCCTGTGGAAGCATAACCCTTAAGAATACTTCTAGTTCTCCAGCACCATCTAAGTATGCTGCTTCAGCGTATTCCCACGGTATCGCTTGGAAAAAGTTTCTAAATAGCAGGAAACTAAATCCAAATCCACCAGCATTTAATAAGAACACTCCCCAGAAAGTATTTAATAAATGTATGCTTTCTAAAAATCTATAAGTCATTGTTACTGATCCAATTGTAGGGACTACTAAAGTAACAATTGCTAAACTTGTTATTATTTTTTTGATAGCGAAATCGTATTTGGCGACTATATATCCAGATATTGCTGGAATGGATACAGAAATTAAAACTATTCCAACAACGTATATTAGTGAATTTAAAATCATTCTAGGCATTGCGGTATGACCGCCAACCTTGTATGTGAATGCTGTTCTGTAGTTCTTTACAATCGCTTTAGTTGAGATATCAAAGAAATCAAAAGGTTTCTGTGAGAATGATGTTACAGATCTAAACGATCCAAAAAGCATCCACACCAATAAGAATATATAACTTGCTGAAAATATCATCATTATAGCGAAACAAATAATACGAAATACTCTATCTGATGCAGTTAATTTCTTGCCCATATTAGTATTCAACCTCCTCCGCTATCTTACTCATCGAATAACGGAAAGTAAGAATTAGAATTGAACCAAATACCGCAATCAATACACCTATAGCGTTTACTACAGTGTTTTGAGAGTCCATCTTTACTGTTTGTGTAATCATCAAACCTAATGTAGACGCTCTTTCCTTTGTTCCATCTGTGAGTAGTAGTGATGGTATTAACCAACTGAATACTGATGCGAGTAAAGTTATTGAAATAGTTGTGATTGTTGGCCATAATAATGGAACACATATTTTAATAAATTGTTTAAACTGAGATGCGCCATCTATTTCTGCGCTTTCAAAAATGCTTTTAGGAAGACGTGACATCGCAGATGAGAAATAAATTAAATTTCCATTAACACCAGTCCAAACGCTGAATATAAGAATGGTTGGCCACATCGTTTTATCGTTTCCTAGGAATCCTCCAACAGGAATTATTCCTGTATCAAATTGGGTTCCATCTCCAGCTAATCCTAAAATACTTAAGAATTTAACTATAATACCTGTTGAATTGTCTAAAGCCATTCTAAATACTAAACACAAAATTACTGTAGATATTACCGATGGTAAAAATAGAGCGATTCTAAAGAATCTATGAAGAAACACCTTCTTAAAAATAGCGTATGAAAATAACAATGTTAAAGGTAAATTTATAAGTAATGAAAGTGGTATTAGTGATAGAGAATTAAGCAAAGCGTAATGATTTAATATTCCTCTATCTTTCATTCCAAATAGAATTCTTATCGCTTCAGCGTAATTATCAAAGTGCACAAAAGATCTCGCTCCAGTTACACTGTACGAATAAAAAGAATCTATGAATGTACCAATATTCATTCCAACCCAAAATATAAGAAAATGAAGAATCGGCCAAGCCAAGAATCCATAGATAAATATCCTTCTTTTTGTTTTAATAGACATTTTTTTCTTTTTAGTATCCGATTTCATTTTGTTTAATCCAATTAATTAATTTTCAAATGTTTTAAAGTAATCTTTCCAATCTGTATATTGTTTGTTGTATATTTCTTCGATAATTGATCTTGCGATAGTAGGTGTATATTCAGTAGTCGCAAGTTTAACAAATGGTGTTGTTACATTTAAGTTTAATGCTCCAGAAAGTGAAGCTTTCTTATCAGATGCTGATACAGCGTGTGAGGAACGATCCATTGCTTCTGCTACTTCTTTTGCGAAAGGAGATAAAGAATCAGTTTTCATCTTGTACTTTAATGCAGTAGGAACTCCAGTATAAGATTGGAATACTTGAGATCTTTCTTCAGTAGCTAAATATTTTAAGAATGCTTTTGCTAAATCAACATCGTTGTTCTTTCCGTTTCTCGCTATTACAAAGAATTCAGCTGGCGAATTAATATAAACAGTCTCCTTGCTTCCTGCATTAACAATTGGTAATGTAGCGTAATGATAGAAATCAACTTCTGATTCTTCTATTTGCTCACGCATTTCATTTTCAAACCATGCTGCAGAAATAGTGAAAACTGATAATCCATTTAAGAATTTTTGTTCCGCCATTAAGTTAGAATGACTTGTTGAATCCGCAAAAGAGTTTCCAGGGAAATAATTTCCATTTGAATTCTTAGTTGGATTTAATAGTTTTGCTACACAATCCATCGCTTGAATAGCTCCATCATTAACTAATAAATCTTTGTTGTTTTGACCAGTAACTTGTTCAGTTGTTTGATTCCAATATGCATAATATCCTTCTGGATCTATTTGAGCCCATAAACTTTCAAATACATAGCCCATATCTCCGACTGATCCGCCCCAACTCATAGGTACAACTTGTTGTCCTAAAGCTACCTTCTTCCAATTGTTATTAACTGAATAACACATATCTAGTAATCCTTGGAAAGTAGTTGGGAAGGTTCCTTTAGTAAATTCTCCATATGATGGAATATCATTAATATAATTCGCATTATAAACAAGTCCTGTAGGAGCGTAGTTATATGGCATTATGTATCTTTTTCCATCGATTACACCGACCTGTTCCATGGCTTCAGCAAAATTGAAACCGCAATCATCTAATGAATATATTTTGTCTTGCATTGCCCATCTTACCCATTGGTGTTGTGCTGCAAAACTAAAATAAATATCAGATCCGCTTCTGGCGTCTATGAAAGTTTCTAGACCTTCATTTAGTGTTTCATCTGCTTTGATAGTGATTTTGGCTCCAGTACCTGCATTAAAGTTTCTTGCGGCGTCTCTTAACCAATCAACACCAACTCCTTTATCAAGAGCGGTTACTTCAAGGGTTTTACCTTCTCTATCACCATACACATCTTTCATGCTTCCTTCTGGTACAAGTGATATTGGTTCTGGTTCTGTTTGAGCACAACCAAATAATGAAAATACAATTATTGATGAAACAAATAATACAAATAATCTTTTAAATATATTCATAATTTTGCCCTCCTAACACTCTTTCTTCTTTTTAATAAATAAAACAGCTGTTCCTAAGAATAGGAGTATTAAATTTCCGCTTATTAATGTAGATTTACATCCTTTTTTAGTTGTTTCGTTATTTGATTCTTTTTGTTTTTCAGTAGGGTTTCCAACAGTTACACTTACTTCATTTGAATAGAATGTTCCAAAACTATTTGTGACGCTCGCTCTTAAAGTAACAACGCCATCTTTTAATCCTGTAATATATCCGTCTTCATCGATAGTTGCGTAATCTTTTCCAGACACAATTTCATAAGTTATATCTTTACTATCATAGAATTTTCCTACAACTTTAACTTTTGTTCCTAAAGAATCATTAACTTTAATTGAAGTTAAATTAAGGTTTGTAGATAAAGTTATTGTCACTGGACTTTCTTTAGATTTATTTATTGGTTCTACTTTTAAACTTACATTATCGCTATAGTCATGGAAGAATAGTCCAAACCAGCTACCGAAATTACAGTTCGCAGAAGAAATATAACTACCTTCTCCAATCTTTTCATTATTAACTAGTAATTCAGCGTAATAACCGCTTTTTAATCCATCGACATAGTAAGGTATAGTTTTAATTTGAATAGTAAATGCTTCATTGCTTTTAATAGATGATGGTAATTCTTCATCAACATATATTCTTGATGCGGTTCCTATTTTTATACTGCTAGTAGTGAACCAGAAATAAATTCCTCCATTTTGATATGAACTAGAATTTCCGTTTACCATAAAATAGAATGAGAATCTATTTACATCATTAACTGTAAGTTTTGCGTTTACTCCATCTAATGTTTTATCTGTTCTAGCGAACACTAAGTTGCTTTCTTTAGACCAGTCAAATTCTTTATCTGAATCGCCAACAAATGTTATCCCATCTTCTATAGGAACAACGTCACTTATATCGCTTATTGTATAATCTTCAGCTAATACCTTTTTCGCTTCAACAAACTTCGCAGTATCAAATACTAATTTTCCGCCTTTAATTTCATCCTGCCCTCTATATACACTTCCATAATTAAGTGTGAAGGCTATAGGTGCTACATTTCCGTTTTCATCCATATAATCGCTTGCTTGAGTTCTGATTTCATTCCAATCTCCCATTTTTAAGCTTAATCCGCTAACCATTGTTTCCGCTTCCCATACTCTTGGATTTAAAGATGATGTAATCCAAAGAGTAAACGATGGGTCAATTGTCTCAGAAAAATAAATCTTAAATACTAATTCATCATCAGGATTAAATGTGACGTCATCACGGAATTTAAACATTACAGACGCATAGAACAATCCAGGTGTTGTTTCCCAAGATAATTCATATCCACCTTTCAAAGATCCGCTTGGAGCGCTAGATTCATCAACAAATCTTCCTATAATTCCACCACTATAATTAGTGTTCCAAGATATTCCATCATCATTATTAATCGCAGCTTCAACATAGCTTTGTCCGCCTAAACGCATAACTGAACTATTTGTGAAATCTGATAATAGATCTTCATCCATTTCATATTCTGGGAAGTTTATTTCTCTATTGCTTCTTGAAACTTCATATTTTTCACCGTTCCAAGTTATTGTAAAAGTACGCGCGAACACTAATCTTATATCTCCGTTTTTAAATTCTGTTCCTTCTGGAATAACAATAGATGAGCCTTCAATTAAGTAGTATCCAGTAAAACAGAATGCATTTTTAATATCCATACCCTGTATAACAGCGCCATTTACGCTTGACATCTGTTCGCCATTAATAGTAACCTGTTCCGCAAGTTTCTTTGTCGCACCATCAGGGCTTGTCCAGTTTGTATATCCTGTAGGGCAGTCATTTCCTTCTATTGTTGACATCAACATAAATAATTGAGTATTCGTTGTGCTATGAGGATGAATCATAACAGAATCAACTTCATAATAAGCAACATTTTCACTTTCGGATGAAACAAGGAATTTTTCACCATTATATTCAATAGTAAATGTATATTTAAACATTAATGGATCAACGTCA
>CALCVH010000027.1 GCA_937907585.1 uncultured Bacillota bacterium
GGCGACAATTTAACAGTTAAGGTTGTTTTTACTGATACTGAAGGCTATGCTACATATGACATAACTGCCCCAGAAATTGAAACTATTCCAGCTATAAACGATAAACTTGCTGGTGTAGGTATTAAGACCATTCCAGTTACATTCACTTATAATGGCACAGTTTTAACAACTAGTTTTGATATGCAAATTATTCCGTCATACGCGCCTACAACAGAAGAAGAAGTCGAGCTAAAAGTTGTAAAACTTACTCCTAGAAAATTCTTAGAGTATGTAAACGATTATCCGAACGAATTTACTGATATAACTTTTGAAAATGCGAAGAAGATAGCTGAAGATGATAATAAAGTATGGACTTTAGTTGCTAAGAATGATACCGAGATAGTCACTAACGAAAGAGTGATTAAGAGTACTTCATTTAATCCTGTTATTTATGGTTATGTCTTATTAGGTAAAGAAAGCGAAGGCGTAACCGTAGATGTTGGCAAAGTTGTATTATTGCGTGATTACCCCCATTTAGATGCGGGAGAGAGCAACATTGAAGTAGAGTTCCCTAGATATTTCGCTGGTTATGAAGAAGCGATTAACGAGTGCACTATAGGTAAAATCTTCGGAAACGCTAATGCTAAAAATAGATTATTCTTGTCAGGCAACTCGTATGGCATAAGAGATTATTATTCAGGCGATACTGGTACAACAGGCGACTTCTCATATTTTGGTGATGCTGATTACAACGATTACGGGCAAACTGATAACAAAGTAATCGGCTATGATATCGTTTCTACCGATCAAATGATAGTCTTAAAATCTCAATCTTACATTGAACCTACTAACTACTATCGTTCAAACGGATTAAGAGTAGCGACTGACGCTTCTGGAAATGAAAAAACTTCTATCAATGGAAATAACTTATACGAAGAAGCATATAAATGCTTAACTGGTAATGTTGGCATAGGCGCTTTGAGCAATAAAGGAATTTGTAATTTTAACGGTGACACACTTTATATCGGCGCTAACAAGACTATTTGCGGTTTAGATATCATCGGACAAGTTGCTAACTCTCAAAGAATTGCAAATTCTCGCTCTAGATATATTGATGAAGATTTGAATAAGTATTCTATCGAGCAATTAACTAATTCTGAGTTATTTACCGACAATAGTTATTTATATCTAGTCTTGCCTGATTGCGTATATATCACGCATATTGATATGTTCGATGCAACCACAAAACAATATGAGTGGTGGAAAGTCGACATCAAAGATATTCAGTCAATAATCTTTGTGGATGGTGTGACTTATTTCGGCGATTCAAATGGTTCTTTCTATCGTATGAATAATGGGAAGTATGCCGATTTAAACGATGTGTTCGTTGGTGCTGGTGGTGCATTTATCGCTCATACGGATGCAAATAGTGAAATTATCTATAACTCTGCTATGGAAGAAGAGTTTATTAGAGATTCCAAATATAAATTCGAATTCATCAACAGAGGAGAAACTTCAAGCGATTTGGTTTATTACAGCGTGTGCTCTATCGGCAATAGTGAAGAATACGATTTGTTCGCGCAAAATATCGAAGGTAGAGTTGTTGTAAAAATTGTCGGTGGTGGAAATGGAGAAAGAGCAGCTAGAATAATCGCTAGATTAGGAGAAAGCGGAACAATGTATTTCGCCGATTCTAATAAGGTGGTTAGAACAGGTAAGTCATATAAATATCGCGTTTATAAAAATCAGGAAGACCTTTACTATTACTTAGAAATCTTAGGCGGTATCGTTAGTAGTGAAATCGGCAATTATATTGCCAAACCATTTACAGGAGAGTGGGAAGTTGTGAACTTAGACAATGAAAATCACTCATTCCAATTAGTTTATGGAGATGATTCAGAAGAAATTGTTGATATATTGACTACTACACAAGCAGGCTTTAAAGCAAAGTTACACATGTATACGCCTGTAAAGGCATATTACATTACCGCACCTTATACAGCTGGTAGTTTGTCATATAACAAGACTTTATGGAGTTGGACTTTAACCGATACAAGCGCTTCAGGGTATAGCGTAGATGTATGCTTAGCGACTAATGATGAAGCGTTTGACGATCTAAGAACTGAGATTGTCGGCTTAGGTGCTTCTACTACAGGCTTTGATTACAATTCGCAATCGAATTTATATCTTGACTATGATAAAATTAAGTTGCCTAGAAGCGTTTCATACGTGAGGCCTCTAACCTCACAATATTTCTGCTTTGCTTTCAAGAACTTTGAAGCTGAGCCTAGCGCATTATTTAGTTTAACCGTAACTTACTCTGTACCTGGTGCAATTTACGGACTTAAATAGAAAGGAATTTACAATATGAGAAATAAAAAAATAATTATTAGTTCAGTAATTGCCTTAGGTGGTATTTGGCTAATTGCATCAGCGTTCACTTCAGAAAACGAAAACAAGACGTCTGAGACACAAATCGTGAGCAGTGAAGGAATTATCGAAAGTGGTGACAATTCGCCTGTAAGCGCCGTTTCTGCTAATTCTGGCGACACTGTGAAGTATGTTGACTTGAACGAAAACGGAATACCTGATGTTGCGGAAGATTATTATAACGATAATATTCGTGATAAGTATTTGTTTGGCATTTCATTAGGTTCGTTAATCGGTTTCACAGTTAGCTTGTTCTTTAACTTAGTAAGTCTTAAATTGAAGAGCAAATATCAAAAGCAAACTTCAAGTGTTATCGCTCAAACGCATGAGAGATTACTTACTACAGCTGAGTTTGTTAATCAAGTTGAAGCAGAATCAAAGAAAGTTAGCGAAAACTGTCAAAAATTATTAGACACTACTAGAGAGACTTTAGAAAAGTATCAAATAGAAAATAAGCAACTTAAGGAAGCGTTAAACGAAGCAACAATCGTTTTATCTAAGTATGAAAATTTCAATGCTAAGTTAAATGTGATTATTAAAGATGTTGCTTTGCTAAGCGAAACTCCTGAATACGTCAAGAGCGGTGTTTCAGAAAGAATTCACAAGAGTATCGAGGAGGTATCATAAGCATGCAAAAGAAAGACAAAGTTAAGAAAGAGCCATTAAAGAAGCGCGATCCTTACAAGTTTTATCGAAATGGTTATTTGGTTTGTAAGGCTGGAACGATTATTTCAATAACTGCTCCTATCGTTGCAATATTTGGTGCAAAATGGAACGAGTATATAGCACTTGATGAAGGCAATCCTGTAAGGTTGACTATTGGTGCTATGCTTGCGCTATTCGTAGCTGCAATCATCACTTATAAATACATTAAGCATGATGAGAAGATGAAAGAAAAAACAACTATGTTGTCAATGGTGGTAGGTATTGGGTTGGCGTTTGTCATTACATACTTACTAAAAGTAGTGTTGTCTGACTTAACTTTGATACTTGGTTGTGAATTTGCTGGAGCTGTAGCTGGTTATGGGTTCGACTTAGGAGCGGGGAATCGCTATAACTTAATGAAAATAGCACAAGATGAAGATGTTCGCGGAGCTGTTAGACAAAAAAATGCAAATAAGGAGAAGGTGTATAACCCTGTAGATTAATTATGAAACAACCGAAAAGAAAAAAATTAGAGACTTGGCAATATATTACAATTGCAGCAGCAGCATTATTATTAATTGCAGCAACCGTAGTAATAATAGTTTTATATTCCAACGCAATATTTAACGAGAATACTCTATGTATCAGTCTTGTTGTGATAATCGTGTTATTCGTATTAGGCGGAGCTATAATGCAGTGGAAAATGAAAGGATAGGCGATTATGGGCGATAACAAGTATAAAGAATATTTGTCGGATAGAAAAACAATTATTACAATAATTGCTTTAACGATTGCGTTTGCAATCACAATTATCGTGTCTATAGGTGGTTCGTTCTTCTTAAACGATATAAACGATCCTTCGTTTTGGGGGAAGTTAGGCACTAATTTAGCATTATGTGTATATTGTATGTATTTCGGAATACCTGAAGGAAAAGATTTATACCAAAAAAAGGAGAACGGGAGATACGAAAAAGCAAAAATTGGCTTTATTAATGTTAGAAGAGAAGTTGTCTTAAAAGATAATGAGTTTAATCAATACTTAGACAATTATTATCAAGAGCAAAAGAGAGATTATTATATGTCTATTTTATCTCTTTGTGGCTCTATCGATAAAAGGGTTCTAGATTTAAGTCTTGATGAATTAGAGAACTTGCGTAAGCCTTATAAGAAGTGTTGGAAAAATACGGCTTATGAAGGTAGAGAAGATACTTACTTTAGAGCATTAACTGAAGAACAAATCGATGAAATTAGAAATATCTTCATTGGTAAATACAACATTAAGAGAATACCAAACGATTACTTTAAGACTATTAATAGAAAAGTTGTTGATTCAGAATACATACAACAAAGCAAGTCAGGGCAAAAGAGTGCGCTAAAACTCGCGATATTGATTATCTATCGCATTATCTTGGTTGCTATTTTCTCATTTGTGTTTAATATATTTGGCTTAGAAGTTTCACAAGCCACCACTACTGAGGAAGTAATATCAAGAATCTATTCAACTTTAGCAAGAATTTGGACTATGTTAAGTTCACTTGTATACGGATTGAGTGTCGGAAGAATTATTACTTTAGATGAAGCCGAAAAGCTGGAATATAAAACAAGAGTAAATATGTTATTTATTTCAGATAAAACTTTCAAACCTTTATCTGAAGAAGAAATAGCGAGAAAAGAATATGAAGAAAGTGAAAAAACTCGCTCTATTAATAATATCGAAAATAATGATACTATTATAAGTAGTGAGTGCAATTTGTCACAAGAAGGGAGCAAAGAAAATGGCTGATAATAGTGGTTTCGATGACGCTTATAGAAAATTAGTTCATGATAAAAACTATAGTGCGCTCACAGAAAAATTGATTTCAAATTATAACGCGAAGCAACAAACACAAAAATATTTGCAAAATAATATTAACGCTTTGGGTTATGCGAATTCTGGTTATGGCGCCAGTATGCAAGCAAACACGCAAAACACTTATAACAATCTTTACGCACAAGATTTATCTAGTTATCGTAACGCCGAACTTCAAGCTGATGAAGAAGCGTTGACTCGAAAGGAAAACTTGGCTAAGGAAAAAGACGAACAATTAGTTACATACTTGCAAAACGCAGCTAATAACGGTGCTTCAGTTCAACAACTAGATACGTTAATGGGCAATTATGGTTATAAATACGATAACGAAAAAGGTTGGATTGACGCTAACGGAAATTCGGCTAGTGCCTATGTAAAGAGCATGTATGATACTGCAAGCATGAATAATAATGGCACTTCAGGCGGTTATAGCATAGAACAGTTGAGAAGCATTAAGTCAGGAGATAATTACAATGCTAGCTCTATAGCTGAATCTTTTGATCGTGAAACTAGGGCTTTACAAAACTATGCTGCGAGCGGGAAGCTCCATGAAGGCGATGTTATTAGGCTACAACACAATTATAAGGGCGATACAGGAAGTATTTATCTAAAAGTAAATGCTGATGGAACTTATTCAGTAATTTCTGCTAAAGATTACAACAATCCCACAGCAGTTAAACATTTTAATAAAGAAGGTTTTTGGCAAAATTAATTATGGCTAACGATTATACTAGAAGCGAATATCTAAAAATAATGTTGGGAAATAACCCAACAAGAATAAATGAATTAAACAGTGTTGTTGGGGATAACACTAGCATTTTTAATTCTAATCAAGATATCGTTTCTAGCACTGAAAAAATGTTAGAAGAAGTCAAAAATAAAGGCGATAGAAACCCGTGGCAACAATTTGTTGATACTTCGAGCGATATACATAATAGTGTAACCGAAGGCATTTTAGGTTTCTTCGATTCTATAGGCGATTTCTTTATTAACTTGGCTATTGATAATAATTGGGGAAATAAAAGCGACTTAGAACATGCGAGAGATTATGACTGGCAGGGGAATTTAATCAACTTCACTTCACAATTTAGTGTTGATGCTTTATTGTCAGGCGATGTATTTAACGCTGATAAATGGGCGGATGCATTTAGTTTTAACAACGGAAGAGAGAGCTTAAATGAAACTCAAGCGAACTCTTATTTGTCTTATGCACCTACGCAAGCACAAAATATCACACGTGGTATTGCTTCGAGCATAGGTAATATGTTGCCTTCGATGGCTTTTGCTGGCATTACTGGTGGAAGTTCTTTAGCTCCTATGGCTGTAGGCGCTTTTGCAAGTCAAACCAACGAAGCGTATAAAGAAAGTGGCGATTTCGGTCGTTCTGCTTTATCAGGTTTGTTAAGTGCTGGCATTGAAGTAGGAACTGAATTACTTGTTGGTAAAGGGTTAAAAGCAATTGGCTTAGGAACAAATAAAGTAATGGGTGTCTTTGGCAAATCGGCGAGTGGTGGAACTAGCAGTTTTATTAAAGACTTCCTTAAGACAATGAACGAAGAAGGCGCTGAAGAATTAGTCTCGGCTCTTTGTCAACCACTTGTTGATTCAATTTATAAAGGCTCTGACGCTTTTAATTCAAATGAAGGCAATTCCACAGTTTATCTTGATAAGGGTTTTTGGTTTGGGAAAGAAGATTCAGTCCTTACTCAATATTTATCAGGTGCGGTAAGTGGTGGCATTATGGGTGGCGCAAGTTTAGCTACTCAATACAAAACTTTTAGCAAAACTGGAGTTAACTTAATCAATGAACTTGAAGATTTGCATAAACAAATAGCTAAAGGCGATGAGACTAAGATTGCAGAAGGCACAGCAAAAGTCATAGCTCTTATGCAGGCGTTCAACGAAAATAGCACAAGCAGTCAAAAGAGTGCAGTTTTAGAGTTTTTAGGCAACCCTAGAGCTTCAATAGAAATATTGTCCGCAAATGAATTGGAAAGTAAATTGAGCGATATTTCAGATAGTTTGGAGAGCAATAACAATTTAATTTATGGTTTAGATTTATATAGAACTATCAATCGTAATTTTTTAACTGGCTATGATTTAAGTTTTGAAGATAATTTAGCGAATAACGAGAACGCATATATTGATAATCAAAACGGAAAAATTGTTATTCGAAAAGATTTACAAAGCGGAGTTTCTAAAGCGCTCGCGCATGAAATATTAGGCCACGTTGTTATGAATTCACTCGGTAAAGATTTTGTCGATGGAACTTATAATAAAGTCATTAAAACAGGGTGGTATGAAAAGAATAAAGATAAATTAGACCAAGCCTACAAAGAAAAATTGATCGTAGGCAGTAATTCATATAAACAAGAAGTTATCGCTAACTATCTTGAAAGTTTTTTAGCTGTAGACGAAGCAAAAACAAGTAGTATCGTTGAAGAAGTATTGAATAAAAAAGGCTTTATTAAACGCTTTGCAAGTTTGATGCGTGGAAATGACGTCACTAAATTTTTAAAGACTAACTCTATTGCCAGCGAATACTTAAAATCTATTCAGAAGCTAGCTGGTAATGGTTTAAATGGTAATTTCTTAGATGCAATTCAAAGAGTTAAAAATGGTTATGCTCTAACTCAATATCAACGAGAAAATTTTGGCGATTTAATAAATCTATTGCAATACTCTATTAAGTTCAATCAAAATTTGGGCGACACTACAGTTGATAAAATCAAAATTGATTTACCTACTAAATTTAGTGGTGCGTTTTTATCTAAGTATAAGAAGAGTTTTAATATTAAAATACCTAAAGAGTTATCTCACTATACTAAACGTCCTACAGATTATATAAGTTTATATGAGTGTTTAGATTTTACCGACGCTAGCAACGAAATGTTTACTGAAGGTTTAGCTGAAAGTAAGTTATTAAATGCAGTAGATGGTAGCAACCCAGAATTCAATAATAAAGGCATTGTTAAATTTACTTGGGAAGGTAAAGAATACGGTAATAAAGATTTAACTGGTTATAAGATTTACGCGACTATTGATACGGATAATCACACTCTATTAGGTTATTCTTATAAAAACCCTGAAGGTAAGAGATTAGACTTTTTAATTCATCACGAAGATTATATCGATGATACTGGTTTTAATATTTGGGATGTTAGGGAAGAGAGTAAAGAAGCGCTCAGCAGTCTCGTCACTAGAGCCAAAGAAGTAAACGATTATATTTTAAATCAAGTTGATTCTAGTGGTGAAGTTCCT
>CALCVH010000028.1 GCA_937907585.1 uncultured Bacillota bacterium
CGGGGATAGCCTGATTACTGGAAACGTTAGTTTTCTTGCCCAGGAAGCCCCCACTTCTTAAAGTGGTGGGAGCAAGTCACAATAAATGTTTACAGTTATCATAAATCAAATTCCTCAATCGTTTTTATTACAGCTTTTATTTCTACATGAGCGTTTTCGATATAGAACATTCCCATATGATAGTTGTTTTCTCTATACATTTTTCCAATATTGCCTAAAATATCTAGACATTTATTTTCTAATCTATCATCTTGGATGAAATGGGCTATACCGTCATATCTCATCCACAAGTTATTAGCCATAGCGACTATCTCAATATTTGGATTATCAGTTAACTGTTTATAAACACTCTTGAATGTTCCAACACCAAAATACAACTTATCATCTTCTAATAATTTAAAAGATATTGGTCTCGCTTTTGGTTTATTACCATCAACAGTTACGATATAAAATACTTTAGCTTGAGATAAAAAATCATTTACTTTTTCTATGTTAGTCATATTATTCTCACTTATTTATTGAATCTAACCAAGTATTAACTTCTTCTTTTGAAGCGTTACTAGAGAATCTTTTGCCTTCTAACCAATTCTTAGAGTTAGAAGATTTAGATAAGTTAGTAGCGCTACTTCCAATTGGGCTACTTGCGGATGTACAGAATGGAATGATAGTTTTATTAGATAAATCGTATGATTCAACGAACGTATACATAATTTTAGGTGCTTGACCATGCCAGATAGGATATCCAAGATAAACAACATCATAACCAGATAAATCTATAGTGTCACTTCCTATTTCTGGTCTTGAGTTAGGATCTGATTGTTCTCTATCAGCTCTACAATCAGTGTAATATTTAATATCGTCATCTGTATATGGAACCTTTGCTAATATTTCATATGAATCTGAATTTGTTATTTCTACAATGTAGTTCGCAACTTTTTCTGTATTATTAGTTCTAGAAAAATACACAACAATAGAATTTTTTGTATTAGCGCTAGTAGAATCACTGCTTTCTTCACTAGTACTATTTATATCAGCGTCAGTTGTTTGAATAGATTCTTCTTTACTAGAAATGTCTTTCTCATCACTAGTTGTAGAATTAGTGCTTTTGCTAGTGGTATTTGTGCTGCTTATTGAACAACCTATAAGTGTAAAAATGAGTGTTAATGTAATTAATAATGATAATACTTTTTTAGTCATGTTTCATATCTCCTATATGTTTGTATAATCCTTTTAATACTTCTTCCATTTTTTCTATTACATCTTTATTATTTAATTCATCAAATGTTTTTCTTTCTATCTCATATAAGTCTTTTAGTAAATTTGATGAATAGTTAACACCTTCTTTTGTTAACCTAATCTGTAATTCTCTTTTCTCACCCTTAATCTGTAATAATTCTACATAACCATCATTTTCAAGTTCTTTCATAATTGTATTAACAGTGCTTCTCGGCAGATCCCAACTATCACATATTTCTTTTTGACTATGAAGTTTTCCATCGTTAAGCGCATATAAAATCCATAATAAATTTTCTTTTACATCTGATTTTTTTGCATATTCTGCATAAAAACCATCGATTCTATATATCATTTTCCCAAATTCATAGAAAAATAACTTACTATTCATGATTTTTACCTCTTTTAAAATCCTAATTCGTATTTTAACATATTAATAATTTGTTGTCTAGCATCTTAAAATATAATAGATAAATTAAGATAAGGGTCCAAATCCCTCTTGACGGAGTTTGGCGGATAAAATAAAAAGATAATTAATTTATTAAGGACATTATAAGCTATAATATACGATTATCTTTTTTATTATTGTAGGAGGTGTATTTTTTTGATGTACACCGATTTTGGTGGCCAATATAATATTCACTATTATTTCACAAAAGCAAACAAAAACCGCCAGATTTGGCGGTATTTTTCATAATGGTCGGAAAGACAGGATTCGAACCTGCGACCTCCTGGTCCCAAACCAGGCGCTCTACCAAACTAAGCTACTTTCCGATTCCTTTATTGCGTTTTTTTAAAGTTGCTGGCACGCCCAGCAGGAGTCGAACCCGCAACCTTTTGATCCGTAGTCAAACGCTCTATCCAATTGAGCTATGGGCGCAAGACACTTTCACGCATTAATTATTTTACCACAATAAAGGTTATTGTCAATTGTTAATTTTGGTTTTCTTTAAATAGAAAAGAGGGAGCTCTTTTCTATTTAGTATAACCAGGCTTTTCTAAATTGATAAACATATTCTTTTTATATTCTTCAACACCAGGTTGATTGAATGGATTTACACCAAGTGTATATCCACTTACTGCACAAGATACCATAAAGAAATATAATAAATAGCCAAGATTATGTTCATTTAATTCATCTATAGATAAAACAATTTGTGGAACACCACCATCTTCATGAGCTTTACATGTAGCTTTCATAGCCTGTTTATTAACATAATCGATTGTTTTACCTGCTAGATAGTTTAATCCATCAAGATTATCTCTATCAAATGGAATGTCTAAATCAGCTGAAGGGGTTTCAATATCTATTACTGTTTCAAATAGGTTTCTTCTTCCTTCTTGAATATATTGACCAAGAGAATGTAGATCAGTAGTAAATAAAGCTCCTGATGGCCAAATTCCTTTGTGTTCTTTACCTTCAGATTCTCCAAAGAGTTGTTTCCACCATTCAACAATATATGTTAATGATGGTTCATATGATTCTAATAATTCAATGTTAAATTCTTTTCTATATAAAGCGTTTCTTATAGCGGCATATTCTATCGCAGGGTTATTATTCTTTATAGATAAGTTATTTGCGGCTTCTTTTGCGCCTTCCATTAACTTATCTATATTTAATCCCGCAACAGCGATTGGAAGTAAACCTACACCACTAAATACAGAATATCTTCCGCCCATATCATCAGGAACTATAAACATTTCATAATCATTTTTAACGCCTATTTCTCTTAAAGCACCTTTAGCTTTATCAGTAGTGATGAATACATGTTCAGTTAATTCATCTTTCATGTATTTCTTCTTTAAAAGCTCATATAAGAAACGGAACGCTATAGCTGGTTCTGTAGTAGTTCCACTTTTAGAAATAACGTTAACAGCGAAATCCTTATCCCATAAATAATCTTTTAATCTAGTTAAATAAGTTGATGAAATAGAATTACCAGCGAAGATTATTTCCATTCCTCTCTTTTCAAAATATGGCGATAAAGCTTCTATTACAGCTCTAGCGCCTAGATATGATCCACCAATCCCCACAACTACTAAAACTTCAGATGTTCTTTCAATAGTATGAGCGGCTTTTTTAATTCTAGAGAATTCTTCTTTATCATAATTATTAGGATATCCTAACCATCCTAAAAAATCTGATCCTTCTCCGCTTTTATTCATTAGTGTGTCGAACGCAGCGCTTGCGTCCATTCTTGCGCTATTTAATTCATCATCTGTTAAAAAATTATAAGCACTATCAAATTTCGCATTAAACATAATTAATTATCCTCAATATTTTCATTTTCTAAATCTAAACTATCAACATTAACAACTTTTACTACTTCTGGTATTTCATCTTTTAATATGCTTTCGACTCCATCATAAAGGGTTGAATCGATGAATCCACATCCTACACATGCTCCATATAATTTAATATATACGATACCATTTTCATATTTTACAAGTCTTAAATCTCCACCATCTCTTTGAATAAAAGGTCTTATTCTATCGATGATTTGAATTATCTGCATCTCAATATCATTAGTATCTAAAACACTATCTTTGTTTTCTTCCATTTTTATTCCTCACTCACTTCTAGATTCTCGTCAAAATTAGGATTTCTTAATATAAAATAATTAGAATCTAGTGAACAGTATTCATTTATATAATCTGGTATTCTATTTTTATCTTTAGTTTTAAAACCTTTTAAACGTAGAAGTTCCTGAAAATAATCACCAACAATGAATTCATATCTGCCTAAGATTTCAACATATTTCTTATTGAAATCAACAACGTTAAATGTATTCATATCATCTTTTAATAGTTCAAAAGTTCCGTATTCTGTCTCAACATTATTCATAATTTTCTTCTATTAACACCACTGTATTAGTGGCGCATCCTTCGCCCTTTCCTATTATACCACAACGTTCCATTGTAGTGGCTTTAACAGATACACAATCAAGAGGAATTTCTAATAATTTAGAAATATTCTCTCTCATCATTAATATATAATCCTTTAATTTAGGATTTTCTAAAAGAATCATCGAATCGATATTAACCACATGATAATTCTTTTCTTTCATCATATTTACACATTTTTCTACTATAAGTTTTGAATCCATATCCTTAGACTCTTTCGCTTTAAAATATGTTCCTAAATCTCCTAAAGCTAAGGCTCCAAGAATAGATTCAGCGATTGAATGATACAAACAATCCGCATCGCTAATTCCATCTAAACCAAGTTCATATGGAATTTTAACTCCACCTAAAATGAAGTCTCTATTTTCTTTAAATGGGTGAAAATCAAATGAAGTGCCTATTCTCATCATTTTAGGATCGCCTCCAACATTTTTAAATCTGATTGTTTAGTCGCTTTAATAGATAAATTATCGCTAAACACAACTTTAACGCTTCTACCATTCATTCTAAATAGATGGGTATCATCTGAAAAAGACTGATCTCTATATTTTGCGTAACACGCTTTTAGCATAGGAGAATAAAACGCTTGAGGCGTAATAATAGATGCGAGCTTATCTCTATCTAAATAATCTTTGATGTTTTCTTTTTCATCAACTTGAGATACGGTATTGTATACTCTATTAGCCAAAGTAGCTCCACCGTTTTTTATAGCTTCATCTAGTAATTTTTTAATATCTTCTTTATATAGCATTGGTCTAGCTGAATCATGGATTAAAACATACTCATTATCTACTAAAGCTAATCCACTTCTAACTGAATCACTTCTAGTATGTCCTCCTTCAACTATCTTTACCTTTTTATCAAGAATATGATCCCAAAAATATTCCATATCAGTATGATTTGAAACTAGAATGATTTTTTCACATTCTTGATCTTTTATAAAGAAATCTAGGGAATACCTAAATAGTTCTTTCTTTCCTTTGACTGGGTAAAGCACTTTATTGTACTCTAAGCCCATTCTTTCTCCACTGCCGCCTGCTAAAAGTATACAATCGTATTTCATATGTTATTCTCCAAATATAGAATAGCTTCTTCTGTTAGATTCTATTGCTTCATCTAGTAGTCTAGTCGCAAGTTTATATAAATCAAGGGAATCGACAGGTCTATTACCTTGAATGTTTACTACACCAAAATTAGGTATTACCACATCTTTAATACCAGATATCTGCATTCTAGTATTATATATTTCAGATTGGTTGTTTATTAAGTCATTATGGAATTGTTCATAGTCGTGTTCGTTATCAATAATGAATATAAATCTAATTCCCGATACTCTATAGAATTTATTGATATCTCTTTGATATCTATTCTTCATAAATTTAAGGTAATCATTCATAACTAGACTACCAACTTCTCTAGAATATTTAGAATTTATTACTGGGATATTGGTTAATTCAAAATAAACAAATGTGAATGGCCTCTTATTATCTCTATAATCCTTTAATAAAGGATACATCTTCTCTTCGCCATATAAAGAATCTATATCGAAATATGATGATGCCTTATATAGCTTTATATCTAGTGGTTTAATTGTCGCTATTATGGATTTTTTATTATCTACTCCAATATAGTTTCCTCTTTCACAAACCCATAATACTTCACCATTTTTAGATACTCTATATTTGATCTCATATTTGAGGTTCTTTTTTGATACATTTCTAATAGTATTCAAATATTCAGCTCTATCTATCTGGTTAACATTTAAAGCGTGTTCTTCAAGTGTAAGGCTCTGTTTACCACCAAATATCTCATGAGCGTAATCTGATAATATTACATCATTTGCTCCATTTTCATAGAATATTATTCCTTCATCAATTAGATTGATTGTGGAAATGAATCGCTGTCTTAATTTCTCTTTGTCGTCCTTTAATGAATAATATGATTTTTCAAGATCAAAATAGTCATATTCTGTGATATTTTTAGTGACTTTTTTAGGAATAAAGAACAGCGCTTGAACTATAGTTAACAAAACGCATAAAATCAAATAATATGTCATAAATGGATTAAGCACAACTATGAACTTAAACGCAAAGTACAGCAAAGAACACACAACACCAATTATCATCTTAATTATGTTTTGTGTCTTCTTATATATTATTGAGTTTAGGATAGACATCACTAGAAGCAGCGATACTATAACTATTTCTAATATCATTATTTTCTTTCTTTCAAATATTCACTAACGTATTTATATACTGATGCCTTAGGCATTCCAATTATAGAAAAATAATCTCCTTTTATCGACTTTACAAATCTTCCAAAATATCCTTGAATAGCGTAAGCGCCAGCCTTATCATATGGTTCATTTGTATTAGCGTATTTTATAATTTCTTCATCGCTATAATCAAGGAATTCTACATACGCTTTAGATGAAAATGATTTTTTATATCCATCTGCGATTAAGTATGCGCCTGTAATAACCTCGTGGGTTCTATTTCTTAATTTTTTAAGCATTTCTATGCATTCTTCTTTTGAATGAGGTTTGCCTAAATGTTCATCATCTAAAAACACTAATGTATCAAACCCAAGAACTAAAGCGTCTTTATTATTTTTATAAACGGATAAAGCTTTTGATTTCGCAAGTTTTTTAACGTAATCAGATCTTGTAGAATAGGTTTTAACTACTTCATCATCAAGTGATGGAATGATTTCAAAATCAAATCCAAGATCTTGAAGCATTTCTATTCTTCTAGGTGATTTAGACGCTAGTATGATTCTCATTTATATATCTCCCACTTTGTTTATTATACTACAATTTTAACGATTTATTAATTTTATCAATAAATTATGATAAAATAATAAGGATGAAAAATAGTTTTATCAATGATTTTGAATTAGAAAGATTTAAAAATGAAATATTAGTTATAGCGGTTTCAACAGGCATAGACTCAATGTGCCTTTTTCACTATCTATATAATCATGGATACAAGGTGGTTGTGGCACACGTCAATCATAAGCGCAGAATTGAAAGCGATAACGAATATGAATATTTGTATAATCTTTGTAAGAAATTAAATGTTCCATTTGAAGGATATACAATTACTGAAACCATTGATGGCAATTTTCAGGAACAAGCAAGGTTAATCAGATATAACTTTTTTATGGAAGTTGCGGATAAATATAACACCAAAAACATTGTGTTAGCTCACCAAGCGGATGATATGGTTGAAACCATTCTTATGCGCTTAACAAGGGGTACGTCTATTAAAGGATATAGTGGAATTAAGAAATATAGTGAATCTAATGGATATAATATTATAAGGCCTTTACTTGAAACTCCTAGATCAAAAATAGTTGAATATCAAAAAGAAAACAACATTAAATATTTTGAGGATTCATCAAACAGTTTAGACCACTATACAAGAAATATCTTTAGACATAAAATTGTGAGTGAATTAAAAGAAATAAATCCAAATCTATATGAATCTTTCAATTATTTCAAAAAAGATATAGAGGGAATGAGTGAAATAATTGATGATATGTCTAAAGCTTTTATAAGGGAGAAAGCTATAATAAATAAAGGTAGCGTATCTATTTTAAAAGATGATTTCAATTCACTAAAAGATATTGTAAAACGTGAAGTAATTCTAAATATCGTTAATATAATTTCAAATAATACTGTAGAGATTACTCACGAAAAAACAGATGAAATACTTAATCTCGCACTTAAGAATAATGAAGCTAGAGAAATAGAGATTAAAGATGAATATCTATGCGCTAATGAATTCAATAATATAACATTCTATAAAAGAGAAAAACAGATTGAATTTAGTATTCTTGTGGATTCTTTTAAAGAATTCACAATCGAAAATATCGGTAAAGTAATAATTTCACAAAAACATCATTTACTTCCTTCGAAAATATCATATATGTTGTGCTATAATAGTTTATCGGAAGTATTTCCGATTACCATTAGAAATTATTCTAATGGAGATAAGATAACATATAATCATATCACTAAGAAAGTATCTGATTTACTTAAAGAACATAAAGTTCCTTTGAGGCTTAGAAACAAAACAGTTATATTTAAAAATAAAGATGGAATATTCTTTATTCCTGAATGCATTAGAAAAGAAACTGATACATCTAAACCAAACAAGTTGTATATCACTTTTCTTAAGGACGAAAGGTAGGTAATAAAATGCCAGAAAACCAACAACCAAATAACAATAATCAAAATAAAAATCCTAATAATAAACGCAGAATATTTAACTTTGGAAATATCGCAATGTTACTTATTGCGCTTGTGTTTATTTTTGGAATATTTTATTCTATCAAAGGATGTAACGTTAGGCCTAAAGAAATATCATATACTGAGGCTTTAACTGTAATAGATACTCATCCTGAAAATATTAAAGATATATCAGTTACTCCACTTAATGATTCCAGCAAGGCTGAAAGCTATAGAATCACAATCAAGTATGAAGATGATTCAAGTGAATATTTCTATATCAATAACTCAAATGTTTACTATGAGTTCGTAAAAGATGTAGAAGCGTTAGATATAAAACTAATTTACGCACCTGGTTCTACTTTTAACGCTTGGAATCTAATATTATATGGCTCAATGATTGCGGGCACAATCTTCTTAGTAGTTATTATTTCTAGATCTATAAGAAGCGCTTCTCAAGCTAATAATTCATCGATGGAATTCACTAAATCTAGAGCGAAATTAAATAAGATGACCACGACTAAATTTAGCGATGTTGCGGGATGCGAAGAAGAGAAACAAGAATTAGCTGAAATAGTAGATTTCTTAAAGAATCCAAAGAAATATACGGATATGGGCGCAAGGGTTCCTAAAGGCGTACTATTATATGGTGAGCCAGGAACTGGTAAAACTTTACTTGCGAGAGCCGTTGCGGGTGAAGCAGGTGTACCATTCTTCTACACTGCAGGTTCAGATTTAGTTGAAATGTATGTAGGTTTAGGTGCGAGCCGTGTAAGAGACACATTTAAGAAAGCTAAGAAACAAGCTCCTTCTATATTGTTTATGGATGAAATAGATGCGATTGGTAGAGCGAGAGGTACAGGTTTAGGCGGAGGAAACGACGAAAGAGAACAAACCTTGAACCAACTATTAGTAGAGATGGATGGATTTGGACAGAATACTGGTATCATCATCATCGCTGCGACAAACCGTGTTGACATATTAGATCCAGCCCTTTTAAGAC
>CALCVH010000029.1 GCA_937907585.1 uncultured Bacillota bacterium
AACAAAAATAAAAAGAACCGAGGGACAACCGGGGATAGCCTGATTACTGGAAACGTTAGTTTTCTTGCCCAGGAAGCCCCCACTTCTTAAAGCGGTGGGAGCAAGTCACATAGTCCTGCAGTATTCATCAAGAAGTAGAGGTTTATTATGGAAACAAATAATAAAAAAGTACCAACTATAAGAACAGTTTTAGTACCTGTATTTTCAGTTTTAATTATATTTAATCTAATACTTGTGGTTTTAATACTTAAATTTAATGAAAGTACTAGAATATTATCTACCACAATGGAAAAAACTACTGAATTAACTGAAGATGTGACATCTTTACTTGCGGGTTCTAGTTTATTATCAGAAACATCTATATCATTTGTTTCTAAACCATCACTCGCTGATGGAAGCACCAATACTGGACCATTAATCGCATATATTACAGAATTAAATGAAAAACATAGAGGTGAAGACATCATTAAAATATTTAAAGATGTTAACGCTGATAGTCAATCTTTAAATTACTTAGAAGCCGCTACATCAAACGCTAATATGATGTTAGATTATCAAAATCACGCTATTGGATTAGTGTTATCTATCTATCCTTTACCTCCGATCCCAATATTTGATAATATTGATTTTTATGAACCAACTACAGAAGAATTAGCTCTTTCAAATGAAGAAAGGCTAAACCTTGCTAAAGATTTGGTTTTCGCAAAAGAATATGGAAGCGCTAAATTCTATGTATCTCAAAATGTGAATGATTGTGTCGACCATCTACATGATTTATCGAATGAAAAGATTCATACAATTAATAAAGAATTAGATATTATTAAAATAGTTCTAATTATTCATACGCTATTAATCACTTCAATTCTAGTTGTGACATTCATAGTAATCTATCAATTTATTATTAGACCACTCAATAAACATACTCAAGGAATTGAATCTGAAGAGTATCTAACAAATGATTCATCATTTAAAGAAGTATGTTTACTTGCTTCAACTTATAATAAATTATTAGAAAGAAGAAATGAATTAGAATCTAAGTTAAGGAATATGGCTGAAACAGATACCTTAACTAATCTAGCTAATAGATATGCGTTTGAAAAATATATCGATAATATTTCAAAAGAATCAAATGATAAATCTATCGCATATATTCTATTTGATGTTAACTATCTTAAGAAAACTAATGATAATTATGGACACCAAGAAGGTGATAAATTATTAGTTAGAGCGTCTCACGCAATTAATGAATGTTTCAAAAAAGGTGATGAAATGAATTGTTTCCGTATAGGTGGAGATGAATTTGTTTCTATCATATCTGATATAACTACTGAAGAATTAGGTATCAAACTAGAAAAATTCGCTATTGTTCAAAAAGAAAACAATGTAAGTATATCATTTGGTTGTGCTTATTCTAATAGCTTAAAAGATACATCAATAAAAGCTTTGATGAGAGAAGCTGATGTGCATATGTATGAGAAAAAGAAAGATATGCACAAGAACGATGTAGATAGAATTGTCTAATATTCACATTTTTTTAATATAATTGTATTTTATATTATAAAAAATACCATTCATATCATATTCTCTTAGTATAATGAATTATATAAAGGAAAAGGAGGACATATTAATGAAATACAATAAATTATTAATTATATTATTATTTGTAGTTCTATTGTTCTCTTTAAACGCTTGTACTACAAAAGGACAAGAAGTATCAAAAGAAGAATATGAAAGTGTTTATGATTCATTTCTTTATTCTACAAACTATAAAATAGTATCTGAATTAGTTGTGACAGATACCGCAATGAAAAAAGAAATATCTCATGATAATAAAACTATCATAAGGGTAAATTTAAGAGGCGATATAAAGGTTGATAATAAAGAATCTGATACAAAAAGAGTAGATAAGTACACTGTACTAAATGGAATATATGGGTATTATCAAGATAATAAACTATATCCAATATATGATTCTAAATCAGGACCTATTCATATATTAGATAAAAATAATGAAGAAAAAGAAATAGAACCAATCAATCTAACAGATGAAGAAATATTTAATTATTTATTCTTATCTAATCTTCCTACTAATATACTATATCTCCCAAGTTTTGAAGATGTAACATTCGACACAAAGAAAGGATGTTATATAGATGAAGATGATTATGAATATTATTTTAATAATGATCATAATCTGATTAAAGTAACTAGAACAGTTGAATCAACTACTGAATTTAGAAAAGAAGTATATAATTTAACCATTAAATATGGTGGACAGAAATTAGAACAGGCTCCAAAAGATTTGGTGGTAAACACTGAATAATAATTAAGTGCTTAATTGCACTTTTTTATTTGTAAATAAAAAAACTATGTTATAATGTTCTCTCGGAGAATAATAAATATGAAAGAATTTATAGATAATCTAATTCAGTCATTTGGTAATCTTGATGTATTTGGTTGGATAGGCCAAATGGCGGGAATTATGGCTTTTATAACATTAACTATATTCTATCAATTTGAAAGAAGAAAATTCCTACTCTATACAATTATATCTTATGTATTCTTTGGAATTGAATCAGCTTGTGCTTTATTATCACCTAATGTATTAAACGATGTAATGGCGATAGTTAGAAATATAATAATGATATATTATTTAGATAAATATAATTCACAAATGCCTAAAAGATATTTGATTCTATTAATATCATCAATCTGGGTAATAGATATAATCGCATTCATAATAACAAATAGATATGATAACTGGGTAAATTATATTTCACCTATCTCAATCACAATTCTAACTATTACATATAATTTTAAGAGTTATTATTTAACAAAATTAGGTTCATTCGTAATGGAATTTGGAATGTTGTTATTATATATAGTAAATATGTTACCATTCTCAATAATAAGACAAGTAATACTAGTTATATCTGTTATAGTAAGCACCATAATTATGTTTATAAAAGATATTAAGAATAAGCATAAGAAAGAAGAAACTCTAGTAGAAACTACTAACTAGTGGTAAATAAAAAAGCTGAATTTTCAGCTTTTTTATTTATCCAATAATCTTATCTAGAAGCTTTCTAAATTCGATAGCTTCCTCTATAGTTAGACTTACACATTTGTTTTTAGCCATTTCATATGGAACAAATAATGCTTCATCTTGTAGATTTAGACCTTTTTCAGTTATTTCAATAATCTGAACTCTTTCATCTACTGAATCTCTAGATAAAGTAATATATCCTTTTTCCTTTAATTTCCTAATTAAAGGTGAAATAGTACCAGTATCTAAATAAAGCAGTTTACCAAGATCAGTAACCTTTAGTTTCTTATATTCCCATATAGCCATCATTGTGATATATTGGGTATATGTTAAACCTAGTTTTTCAAGATGAGGTTTATATCTTCTAATTAATTCTTTACTTGCGACATATAATGGAAAACACAGTTGATTCTTAAGCCTTAAGCTATCATACTTATCCATTATTTTAAAGCATCAAGAATGTTTTCTTTGCTGGTAACACCAACAAACTTCTTAACAACTTCTCCATTTTTGAATACTAATAATGTTGGGATGCTTGAGATTCTGAATTTCATTGCGATTTCATCTTCATCATCAACATTTACTTTACCAACTTTATAATCACTACTTAAAGATGCAACTTCATCAACGATAGGTGACTGCATCTTGCATGGACCGCACCAATCAGCGTAAAAGTCTACAAGTACAGTTCCACTATTTATTGTTTCATCAAAATTTTCACTGGTTAATTTTAATACTTCCATTTTTTATTCTCCTTATTTTTTGTTATTCAAGTATTTAATAATATCAAGTCCTGCTAAAGCTCCTTCATATGCAGCTTTATTAACTTGAAGAAGACCGCCATTAATATTGCCTACTGCATATATTCCATCAATATTAGTCCTCATATTACTATTATCTACTTTAATAGTTTCTTTATCAAGTAATATGCCTAGTTTTTTTGCGAAGTCTAGCCCACCCGCAACTCCAAGTGCGATGAAGATTCCTCTTGTATCTATTCTTTTTCCATCAGTAAACTCAACATATTCTACCATACCATCACCACCGATTTTCTTAATCTTTCTCTTATCTACTTTATAAGGTACTTCTAAATCGAATTCAGCTCCATCAGTTAAGATAGTAATATCATCAGTTACATTTGATAGATCATTAGCTTCACTTATTGCGTAATTTGAATTTCCTATAACTGAGACTTTCTTTTTGCGGTAGAAGAAGCCATCACAAATTGCGCAATAGCTAACTCCAGCACCTTCAAATTCTAATATTCCATCAATATTTGGTTTTAATTTCTTATTTCCAGTCGCAATAACAATAGTTTTAGATGAATATTCATTATTAAGTGTTTTAACTAAAAAACCATTTTCTAATTCATTTTTAACATCTAAAACTTCTTCATCTAATACTTCAATACCTAAATTTCTAGCTTGTTCAATACCATTTTGATATAAATCTTTACCGCTTATTCCATTAGGAAAACCATAGAAATTATCTATTTTATGAGCTTTTTCTAGCTGAGATTCACCATGATATAATACTAATACATTCTTATTAGCTCTTTTTAAATACAATGCAGCAGATATCCCCGCAGGTCCTGCGCCAATAACGATTGAATCAAACATTTATATTAACCTAGTAATTCTTTAATTTTATCTTCTAATAAATCAGGACTTTCAATTGGAGATAATCTACAAACTACATTGCCTTCTTTATCTAATAAGAATTTAGTGAAGTTCCATTTAATATCATTTGGTTTCTTACAAGTTTTAGAAATACCTTTAATCATTTTCATAGTGCTTTTGTGTCCAAGGCCCTTAACGTATTCTTCAGGTGAATTTTCTTTTAAATAAGTGAATACAGGTGATTCATTTTCTCCATTAACATCAATCTTTTTGAATTGATCGAAAGAAGTTTGATATTTAGCAGTACAGAATTCATGAATTTCATCATCACTTCCAGGTGCCTGATGACCAAATTGGTTACAAGGGAAATCTAAAACTTCTAATCCTTTATCATGATATTCTTTGTATAATCTTTCTAAAGATTCATATTGTGGAGTGAATCCACATCCAGTAGCTGTATTAACAATTAGTAAAACTTTTCCTTCAAGTTCGCTTAACGCAAATTCTTCACCGCTTCTAGTAGCGACTTTTAAATCAAATAAGTTGCTCATATTTTTCTCCTATTAATTTTTATTTTTTACAACTATATTGTATACAACATAAATATAATAGTCAACAATATTTTTTGTATTTAAAAAAGAATTCATCTTTTTATCACAAAAGAAGAATTCTCTATTTATATTATAAGCAATATATTATTTATTATTCTTTTCATCTATCAGTTCTTTATATCCTTTAGCGATAGGTAAATTCCACTGGAACTTAATCGCTAAGAATCTTAAAACTAATATGATAGAGAAACAAACTATAGATGAAATAATATGAGATACACCTAGATTAACCATTAACATATATACTAAACATCCAATAATACATGGCGTCATATAGAAATGTTTTTGGAATATTGTAGGAATTCTACCCATAAATATATCTCTTAACATTCCACCACCAACTCCAGTTAAAACACCTAGAGTAATAACGAATACATATGTTCCAACTACGCCAGCTTGTTCTGGAATCCATTTATAAGCTATAGTTAAACCTGATACGCAGAAGGCTGCGATACCTATCGCATCTAGATAATATATCCAAGAGTCATGTCTATGTTTTTCTATTAAGTGAGCTGATTTCTTATTGTATCCAATAATGAATAGAATAGAAGAAACAATAAGAATTGATAGAGCCATCACATGGTATTCTTTATTCCAGAATATGAATGGAGGATAACTACTTATAATTAAGTCTCTTATTAAACCTCCACCAAAAGCTTCTATTAAAGTAAGTATCCAAACACCTAATATATCAGTGTTGCTTCTAATTGCTTTAATTGCGCCACTTGTGCCAAATGAAATACATCCTATTATTTCTATTATAAATATTATTAAATCGAAAGTAGATTCGAATTCTAACATAATTTAATCCTCTAACGAAAGATATTATATTACATATATATTAT
>CALCVH010000030.1 GCA_937907585.1 uncultured Bacillota bacterium
CCAGCTTCTTAGATCTAATACTGGAGCATCTAGATATACTTTTTCAACACATTCAGGGTGAGCAAGTGCAAAATTGAATGCATATAGTCCTCCGCGAGAGAATCCAAGTAAGATTCCTTTTGGATTCATATCATATCTCTTCATTAGTTCCTTATAGAATTCATACATAAGATTTATAGCTCTAGGTGAACCATACATATCAGATATTTCAAAATATACCCTAGCATATCCATCATTATATAAAGATTTTTCAAGTGCATCAAAAGCATAGAAAAATTCTGTTTTATATAACCATTTTCCATTAAAATTCTCAGGAATTAATACTGTTGCGTTATATCCTGACACTTTAAATTCATCTTTTGTTTCCATTTTCTTTATCCCATCCATATTATGAGTTTTAAAATTTGAAAATTCAAGGGAGTCAAGTAAATCATATAGATAAGAGTCGCTATTCCACCTTCCCCAGCATATAGCATTTCCATTATTTAGGTCATATACGCTTTTTGCGTAGAAAAATGACAAAGCATTGCCTTTTTCAAGTCTATAAATAAATCTATATGTTTTTCCCTTTTCAAAATTAATATTAGTGCACGTTAATTCTTCATTTGTATCTTTATCATATATTTTAAGAACAGTTCCATTAGCGTACTCAGTAGCGTTTGTACCATACAAATTGAAATTAGAATAAATATCTTTTCCAATAACCATTCCAGCTTTATATTTTGCGCTATCACCCCAACAGCTACTAATATCACTATTTTCACATTCTAAAATAAACAAGTATCCGCTTTCCTTCTTGATAGTGATTTCAAATTCAATTGCATTTGATCTATTTCTAATATATTCATCAGGAACATAAATATAATTTATTCTATATGGACCACCATCAGCATTATATAAAACACTTGTTGTTTCATCTTCTTTTATTTCTGATAAAGCAAGATATAATGTATCATTTAATTCTCTAACATCTTCAACTGGGTGTTTATTTAGCAACTTGTCATAAACAAATTCACCTAATAGTTCATGACCTGAAGCACTAACATGAACACCATCATTCATATAGTTATTTTTATCATTTGAATTAAATGGGTCAATCTCAAAATCTTCACCATTTATTACATAAAAACCATATTTATTAGCGATTTTAACTATTGCACCTCTATAATCATCTAAAGATAGATTCAAATTATTTTTAACCATATCTGATCTTTTTAGTGGTGTAATGATATAGATATCAGCGTGTGGATTATTCTCTTTTAATATCCTAAATGAATAATTTAAAGCACCATAGAATGATATGTCTTTATCATCATTTTCATATCCAAGAGGAGTATGACAGCCAAAATCATTAGTTCCATAGGCAACTAAAACTAAATCAGCATCAACAATCTCACCTACTCTTTTTGAAAATGAAAGTTCTTTTAAATATGCTTCTTGATTTGCCATACTTGAATAACATGTTCCAGATTCAGCAATATTATAATATTCTGTTGTATTTAATTTATCGCTTACTATTTTAGAATATGTATTATCGATTCTAAACCAGTTTCCATTATATGAATATGCTCCATATGTAATGGAATCTCCTATTGCATACATAATATATGATGATTTATTTTCTATCATTTTTTTAATCTTTACCTTTTCAATATTAAAATCTTTTTTATTATTATAAATGGTTAGTTTTCTAATATTTGATAAACTAATATTTATTGAATCATTTAAAGAGAAATCGTTATTAATAATAGTGATAAGCTTATTGTAATAATAATTTGAATCATCATTTTTAATAGTTGGATTAATATCAATTAGATAATCATAATTATATGATGCATTAGATATAATATTTTCTTTAAATACTAATTCATCAATCATTCTATTTGTATAATTATCACTTTTTTCTTTTATTATTGATGAAGCGATATTACTAATTGTATTATTTGTTATGGTTATAGATGAATCACCCAAACTAAAACAATCGCCATTAATTATATCTATTCTATTATTTGAAATATTGTAATTTGGTTTTCTTGAATTATTTATAATTAACGAATGAATATCTTCTATAACATTATTATCTAAAGTTAAACGTAACTTATTATTTAATAGATGTTCTATTTTTAGGATTTTGTAATTAGATAAGGGATTAAAATTAATTTTATCTAAGATACAAATCTCATCATTTTCTTTAAATAAATCAAAACTAGTATAATTATTAGGGTAGCCAATTTCAATAATATTATTACTTACACTTAATAATTCATAATAATTTGATTTAATATCTATAACATCTTTTAAAGAACCAGAAAACACTGAATCAACTATGTTAACATCTCCACTAGAAGAGTTTAGTTCAATCATATTATTAGTTGATATAAAAGTGTTATTATCATTTATTATATTAACATTTTTTAATGTTATATTTTCGGTATTATTAAATATTAAACCATAATCAAATAGATTATTAAATGTTATATTTTCAAGTGTTATATTCTTAGAATTTCTAATAAAAGATGATATGGTTTGATTTCCGTCAAATTTTAATATTAATTTATCAGATGAATTAAACAATTCTAGTTCATCTATAAAATTAATTGTATATATATTATCACTACTTTTAGTTATATTAGATATCTTGTAGTCAAATAATTCTTTTATTTGTTTTAGCTCACTATTATAAAAATATATTTTTGAATCTGATAATTTGTAATCGCCAAAATATAAATCATTATCTTTTATGTCTACTAATTCATTATCAATTCTTACTATAATAGAATTATCATTAATATCTAATATATCAAAGGTAAGAATAGATTTATCATCTTCCTTTTTTATTGTTAAATTCTTTATGGTGATGTTGTCACAATTATCAATTATTATTGGAGATATATCATCTTGTAAACTAATTGTTGATGACATTCCATCAACTATAATATTATTCTTATTTGAAAAATAAAGACATACGTGCCTTTTAATTGCTTTTTGTATGTCTTCTTTTTCGCCTGCTTCAACAACAATATTTTTAATTGTTATTGCTCCCTTTGAAGTAACGCTATATAAATGATTATTCTTAAATTTTAAATAGTCATTATCATTAGAATTAATTGATGCGAGCATTATGTTTTCTATTCCATCATCAAAAATAGAATCTTGTGTTGAGATAGATTCTATATCACTTATAAAATCAGTAGTATTCATTTTTGTTGTAGTAGTATTATTTGTTTTCTTTTTGCATGATGAAAGGCATATTAAAGCAATTATAAAAAAGAATACAAAAAATACTTTTTTCATAATAACTCTCATCTAATTACATCTATTAATCATCGATAACTATTAAGCCATTTGGCTCTACCTGATATTCTTTTTTATTTCCATTAATATCATAGAATATTGTATTTTGTAATGCATCACTATTATTTACAATAACATATTTTTTACTTGAAGGATAATAATGACATTCTGTATATACATTTGATGAATATGCTTTATAGAGTTCATCTTCTTTATGCGCAACATAAAGTAGTGCTCTATACATAAGTCTAGAGCTAACACTATTACATTTAAAGCCTGTGGAATAGAATGATCTACCCTTTAAATAATCACTTGTAGCCATTTTAATATGAGAGTTATTGGTTCCAAGCTCACCTGTATAACATCTAGCATCTAAAACAGTTGTATCATTAAATGCGTAGATATTGTTTATAGTATTAGCGTAATCAATATCTTCTATTAAATCTTCTTTTATGAAGTGATCATTAACTGGAATTGCATTAAATCTATTGAACGCAACTGTAAAACCTTTTTCTTCATCAACTCCTAATATGTCAGCTAGTTGGAAGAATCTTCCTTGGTAAAGAGTTGCTGATGGTTCACCAATTCCAATAAATCCTCCACCTTGAGCTACATATTCTCTTATAACTGATTGAAGGATAGGATCTCTCCATAAATCTCCTCCTGAAAAAGCTGTTCCACTAATTCCTATATTAAGCAATGCGTCATATTCAGATAATTTAGCCTTCTTAACATCATCAAAACTGATAAATGAAATATCAACAGGAAGTCCACATAAGCATTCAAGAACACCTAAATATGGACTAATTATACTAAATGGTGCGTCTTGAATAGCCATGTTATTCATCCATGACTTTTCTTTTCCCCAAGCACTAATTATCGCAACTTTTAAGATAGAATATGGTTTCTTATTATCAACTATATCGTAAATAGTTCTAAATTCATCACATAGTCTTTCTACCGCATCTGTAAATTTAGGCAGTTTGTCAGCTAATTTTAAATAACCGCCAAAGCCAATTCTATCAACTGGTTTTCTTAAAATCGCTCTTCTTTCAATTCGCCAATTATCAAGTAAATATTTCTTTGCGATATCATCATCATAGAGTGTATCTGGGAAGAAATATGGCAGTAATCTTATTTCACGATATTTTATATTTTCAATATCTGATACCGCTCTAACTGTTAAGCCTGAGTTAACGCTACCCACTACTGCATCTAAGCCCATATCTTTAAAATGGTTTGAATATGGTTCAGCGCCAATCCAGTTATCTCCCCAGAACATCATTGCTTCTTTATTATAAGAATGAACCTTATCTATTATTTTTTTCATTGTTCTAGTAACAAATCTTTCAACTAAATCTATATAATCAAGCATAGTTTTAGATGGAGAGATAAAATGGTTAGCATAATATCCTTCAGTTACTAAATCTTCTAGCTTTATTTCATATCCATATTCTTTTTTGAACATTTCAAACATTTTTGGACTAGCTGTCATCGCAAAGTTATACCAATCTGATAAAGTTTGTTCTGTTCCAGTATGATATAAAATAAAGAAATGGTAAAAGAAAGTTGTAAATCTAACAACATTAACATTTGGATTATTTTTTAGCCAATTATCTAAGTTAGATAGAATATGTTCTAGTACATCAGGATAGATTGGATCATAATCTCTATCTTTAGTTTTAGTCCAACCATTACAGTTATAATTATATACTTGAGTCGGATCCCAAAGGCTGTATCCAAAGAAGTTAACTGTATATTCATGATATGGTTTAGTATCTTTAACGAGAACTATATCATCACCTAAATATTCAAATGAATCTTTTTTAAGTTCTACTCCTTCTGTTCTATCAAAAACCTGCCAATAAGTTTTATATTCATATGGGTTGACTTTAATTTGCTCCTTGAACATATTTTTTAGCACATTTATTTTAAGGGTATTAGATGTTGCTAAAAATCTTTCAGAAATTAAAGCTATATTTTGCATATGACTATCACTTTCATATGCAAAATCATTATCACCTCTTACAACAAAATATGTTTTATAAACCTTATTTGCAAGTTTGCTAGAATCTTTAGGTAGTTCAGTACCATCGCAATCTCTTATAGCGTCTGCGCCCCATTTTTCAATATATTTCTTAGTTCCTTCAACAAAATCAATATCTGTTGGGATGGTTAGTCTTCCTCTTTTCATATAGTTCTCCAAATTTAGTTAGTTATCTAATTTATCATTTACGAAATTGTTTGATCTTTTTAGTTTTTTTACAGAATGAGTAATTATATCAATATGTTTATCTGAAATGTTGTTGGTGAATTCAAAATATTCAGTATTTTTAACATTTATCCTATACGAATCGTCATAAAGGTTTTTAAAAGTATTATTTTGAATTCTTATTTTTTTATGTGGATATATTCCATCGCTTGCATCTAATACTTGAGGATTAATAGCGATTACTGGGAATGAGGATCCAGGAATTAGATTACAGTATGAACAAGATTCAATAATGTTGTTTCTAAATGTTACATCAGTGACATATCCTGATTCAAACCAGAAATTACAATCATCTTCTATTAGTAGTGCTTGTCCAGCAACTTTGTAGAATGTATTATTTTCAATTAAAACTTCTTTTCTTGTAGTAGCTAGAATGCCTCTACCCATAGATGGCCCAAAATAGTTATTTCTTATAGTAACCTTTGGTGTCCAAGTAGCATTTTCTATCGCATCACCTATCTTTATATTTACATCATCCATTAATTTTAAACTAAAATCTCTATCATTAAGCATTGATACATTTTTGATAGTTGCTTTAGCGTATGGAAGAAGTGTTTTTCTATCAATAAATTCGATTTCATCTTTTGGATAAAATGCTTCAAAGCCTCTTGAATAATCATTTTTAAATGTCGCAATAACATTTCTTCCATTTACCTCTTTAATGATTAAATGAGTTCCATGCACGTTTACGAAATCATCATGACCATGTGATAAATTACATTGTTCTATTAATATTTCGCCTTTGCATCCAGAGAAATGGAAGAAATCTGCATTAGAAGCGATTGTTCTACCAGGTTTTGGATTGATATCGATGCCTCTATAAGTAATACCATCAGTAAACTGTGACAATATTCCAAACCCGTGCATAGCTTTAATAGTTAAATTTTCACATAAAACGTTCTTGCATTTTATGAAAGCTCCACCAATTTGGTCTCTTACTGTATATCTAGATTGAATAGTTGTACCAACCATAAATAAAGCATCTTTATTTTTAAGTTTAACCTTTAGTTTGTTAGAACCAAGATCAATGATTGATTCAAATTCTGGTACAGGAGGAAATCTCATGTTATCTTCTCTATCTAAAAAGAATGATTCTTCTTTTTCGTTTAGATATACCGCAATTACCATTTGATCTCTATAATCATATTCATAGTAATATTTCCCCTGGTGATTTACCTCACCATGCCAAATAATTCTATTATCTTTAATATCATATAAAGATTCGTCCGATATTTTAATGATATATTCCTTATCTCCGATTTTTTCAAGTATCTTGAATTCATTCATTGTAGGTCTAGCATAATCAATATAGAAGTTTTTAAATGTTAAGTTTTCACAATTATCAAATAAGAAAGGTGTCATTATTCCATGAATAATAATTTTAGAGTTATGACCATCAATCGTAACGTTTTTCTTATCCTTTAAATAGATGAATACTGATCTAGTCCCTAATGGATTTTCTTCTATTGAAGAAGTGTTACTGAAGTTATAGCCATTAACTACTTTTGATTCATCACTAAAAACATGAAACTCTTCTTCTTTATCAAGAATAATAGAATCATTAGAATTAATATTTTCAAGTATGCGTTTAAAATCTAATACAGTTTGAACCATTTAAACTCCTTGGGAAACGTTTTTTGTATATTTTTATATAGATAAAATCTATGAATTTTCAAAAGTTATAGATGGATTTTTTTGTGATAAAATATCACTTTCTATTTTAAATAATATCAAAGATATTATTGTTTACTTGTAATTAATTATTTGATTTATATTTTTGTCTTTAAATGTTATAATGCATTTGTGAGGAGGATTAATAATGGATAATTTAATTGAATATAATACTTCAGCCTTCTTTGTTGTAGATAAAACTAAGCCAATATGTGTTAACAATGCTGGACACTACATCATAAATGAAAGAAATTACTCAACAAACAGACCTAATGGTAGAGAAGATTATCAAATAATCTACGTCTATAGAGGTGAAATGTCAGTTGTTAGAGGTAGCAAAAAGCAGATAGTTAAAGCTGGTAATGTCATCTTCTATAAGCCATTTGAAACACAAATATATACATATTTACATCATAATGAATCTGAAATATATTGGGTACACTTCTATGGAACAAGTATAGAACGTATCTTAAAAGATTTATCACTAGACAATCTAGAACAATTATATATTGGTGAAGATTTATCTATTCCAAGATATATAAATTCTATTATGTCTAATTTAATTATCCATGAATATGGATTCGAATACTATTGTCAAGGGAACTTGCTTAAGATACTTGCGATTATTGGAAGGCATAAAAACGAAATATCGATAAAGCAAAATGCTAATAAAGAAAGATTTGATAAAGTTCTTCATGCGATGTCCAACAGTAACAATAATAAGATGGGAATCAAGGAATACGCCGATATGTGCTATATGTCTATTTCAAGATTCTCTCATGTATTCAAAGAAACATTCAATGAAAGCCCAATTACTTATCTTACAAATAGGAAGATTGAAAGAGCTAAAACTTTACTTATAGAAAGTGATTTTCTAATTAAAGAGATAGCCAATTCTTTAGGATATGATGATGCCTATTATTTTAGTAGAATCTTTAAGAAATATGTAGGTAAATCGCCAGAAGATTATCGTAAAGATTTAAAGAAAAGAGCGATTGAAGATGCTAGTAGCGAATATGTCTTAAACCATATCAAGATGGAATCTGGAAAAGCTATTTTAGATGATAATAAGAATGAATGAAGATTGTTTTCACAACAATCTTTTTTTATTCATTATATATTGGATGATCCTCAAATGATAAAGTAGCATCTAAAGCGCTATCAGTTTCAAATATAATGATTTCATTATCTCCTTTATTAAGAAGTGGAGATGGAACATATAATGTTTTAACAGGGGAATCATCTTTGTTATAATATCTTCCAACAATAAAACCATTAACAATTGCAATACCTTCATTAAAACACTTTGGATTAATAAAAGTATCGTGCGGTTCTTCTACTTTTAAATTATATTTATAGAATGTTGGAACATTTGATGAATTATCACATCTATCAAAGTTCACTTTATCAAGTAGTTTTAAATTGATTGGATAATTTTCATAGTTCATAAGCCTTGAACAATAAAATTTTATTCCACCAAATCCTTTAAATCTATTTAGATGTTCATAATTACATCTTCCTAAGTTTTCAACTAAAGAATCAATTGTTATTTCTTTTTCAAAAATATCAATAGGGATTTCTTTATCTTTATCTATAGATTCTATAATTTCATATTTAATTCCATCTATTAATACTGTAGCCCTATCACGAACATCTTCAAGTCTAATAGAAATATCATTATTATAAAAACAATTTTTAGTTCTATACAATACGTATCCTATATTTTGATCTAATTTCTCAAATGAAAGTGGTAGTATTGAATCTATTCTTTTAGATAAAACATTTAAATTATCAAGAAGTTTCGCTGATGATATAGGTTTAATGTCGTTGTATTTTAAGATTTTTGGATTTGAGATTGGAAAATTATGCTTAATGCCTGTCTTATTCTCTAATAGTTCTTTTAGTTTATAATAACTTTCTTTTAAAGTGCCATCTTCAGATATAAATCCATAATAATCATATGATGATGTTTGATATAGAAATCTATTTTCATCTTCATTGAAAGTTGAACCATTAGAAAGTTCAAAATTAGTTCCACCAGCAAACATATAAATATTAAAAGATCCACCTAAATCTATAACATCTTTTATTTGCTTAA
>CALCVH010000031.1 GCA_937907585.1 uncultured Bacillota bacterium
AGCGGAATTATCAAATATCACAAAAGATATGGTTGTGGTTGAAATAGGACCAGGACTAGGATCTCTTACTAAAGAACTTCTTGATAGATCGAAAAAAGTAATAGCGTTTGAAATAGATACTGAAATAATTCCAATTTTAAAAGATAATTTGAAAGAGTATTCCAATCTTGAGGTTGTGAATGAAGATATACTAAAAACAAACGTAGATAAGATATTAGAAATTAAAGAAGAATGCATATCCGTTTCAAATCTTCCATATTATATTACGTCTCCTATCATTGATTTATTCTTAAACAAAATGAAGAATGTAAAAAAGGGCGTATATATGGTTCAAAAAGAAGTTGCGGAAAGGATTTGCGCATCTAAAGGAACAAAAGATTACAATGCGTTCTCAATACTTGTACAATATTACGCTAAATGTAAGAAGATATTAAATGTTCCAAGAACATGTTTCACACCAGCGCCTAACGTTGATAGCGCTGTTATAGAACTTGTTAAATACGATAGGGAATATAAACCAAATAATGAAGAATTATTTGTTAAAGTGGTTGAAAGCTCGTTTAAAGAAAGAAGAAAAATGCTTGTGAATAATCTGTCATCTTCATTAAATATTTCAAAAGATTCTATAAGAAACATATTGATTGATTTAGGTATTAATGAAGATGTTAGAGGAGAAGCGCTATCTATAGATGAATTTATTGATTTAACTAACGAAATAGAAAGAATATATAATGGGAAAAATAGGTAATGTAGAAATAAAAAACAAAGTTATATTAGCGCCAATGGCTGGAGTTACAAATGAAGCCTTCTTTTTCATATGCAAGAAATATGGGGCTGGGTTGCTTTGTAGTGAAATGGTTTCAGATAAAGGAATATTATATAATAATGAAAAAACATTGAGCCTATTAAAGTTTGATGATTCTCTGCATCCATATTCTATCCAATTGTTTGGAAATGATCCAAAAGAGTTAGCTGAAGCTGCGAAAATAGCGGTAAAGCTAGGAAAACCAGATATTTTAGATATTAATATGGGCTGTTCAGTACCAAAGATATTTAAAAATGGATCTGGATCAGCTTTATTAAAAGATCCAAATAAAATATATGAAATAGTAAAAGAAGTAGTAAATGCGGTAGACGTACCTGTTACAATTAAAATTAGATCTGGTCTTGATCATAAACATATTAATTTTATTGATGTTGCGAAAGCGGCGGAAAGAGCTGGAGTAAGCGCTATCGCTTTTCATCCAAGAACCAAAACAGATTTATTTAGTGGAAAAGCTGATTGGACGCTACTAAAAGAATTAAAAGAAAATGTTAAGGTTCCTATTATAGGTTCTGGAGATGTAAAAACTCCTGAAGACGCAAAAAGAATGTTAGATGAAACCGGTATCGACTATGTAATGATAGGTAGAGCTGCGATGGGAAACCCATTCATATTTAAGGAAATAAACGACTTTTTAGACAAAGGTTATTATAATAAGGTTACAAATGAAGAAAAGTTCGATACCTTATTAGAACACTTTAAATATTTAAAGCAAACCAAAAACGCTCATATTGCGGTTTTAGAGATGAGGACTTATGCGGCGTGGTATGTTAAAGGGATGATGGAAAGCGCACTATTTAAAAGTAAATTAAATGAGTGTAGCACAGAAGAAGAATTATTAGATTTAGTAAATAGATATAAAGATAAAATATTAAATGATAAAGAAAGGACAAACGAAAATGTACAACAATAAGTTTTCAAGTTATCTTACTAAAAAGAAAAAGATTGTGAAAACACTGGTTGATAAATTGTCTAATAGCTTTGAATATGTTAGTGTTTTAGGTACTGACGTAAAAAGTACAAGAATTAGAGTAGACAAAAAAGTCACCAATGTTACACCATCATCAATTAGCGAATCTGGATTCGTTGTTAAAGTTAAAGGAAAAGAAACATATTTTGAGTATTCTATTAATGAAATCGATGAAAAGAATGTTGATTCAATTGTAGAAAAGATTTTAGATGGCGCAAATAAAAAGCATAGCGTTACACCTGTAAAAGCTGGTTTAATTGAAGATGAACCAATGAAAAAGAACTTTGTTAGAAAAGATAATGGAAGATTATATCAAGAAGATGAAATTATATCTATTCTAAAAGAAAAAGTATTAAGTAATATTGATGATGTAGCGATCAATATTATCGCGTCCATCGAATGTAATGAATATAACAAAATGTTCATATCTAAAAATAAAGAATTAACACAATATTACACTTGGACTAATTCTCAGGCTTTTACTACAACTAGAAGAGACAGCAAGTTCCAAAATGGTTATTCTGGAAATGGATATGCTAGATTGGAAGATGCGATCAACGATTTAGATAAAAACATCGGTTATTCTAAAGAAATAGGAATAATGTTGTTAGACGCGGAAACACCAGTTCCTGGTGTATATGATGTAATAACTGCTCCATCTATAACGGGCTTAATCGTTCATGAAGCGTTTGGACATGGAGTCGAGATGGACATGTATGTTAAGGATAGAGCGAAATCTAAAGAATATATAAATAAAGAGGTAGCGTCTAGCTTAGTAAATATGCATGATGGTGCAGCCGCAACTTTATCTAGTGCTTCATATTTCTTTGATGATGATGGAGTTCTCGCCCAAGATACAAAGATTATTGAAAACGGAATTTTAAGAAGAGGTATTTCTGATGCGTTAAGTGCCGCAGAATTAGGAACTAAACCTACTGGAAATGGCAGAAGAGAATCGTATAAGAGAAAAGCGTACACAAGAATGACAAACACCTTCTTTGAAAAAGGAACTTCTAGCCTAGATGACATGATTAAAAGTATTAAACATGGATATATGATTTTTGATACTGATAATGGTATGGAAGATCCAAAGAGCTGGGGAATACAATGTACAGCAGCGTATGGTAAAGAGATAAAAGATGGCGAATTTACTGGAAAAGTTATCGCTCCTGTTGTTATGAGTGGGTATGTTATTGATTTATTAGAATCTATTACAGCTATATCGACTGATTTTAAGGTTATAGGAAGCGGATCTTGTGGTAAAGGATATAAAGAATGGGTTCGAGTTAGCGATGGTGGAGCGTGCCTGAAAGCGAGGGTTAAAATAGGATGATTAATAAAATAGTTAAAGCGATAAAAAACAATAGTCAAGTATCTGATTATTTAATTAGTGAAAATATTGAAACTTCTCACCAAGCTTTCTTTGTGTTAGGAAAACTAGAAACTACTAGATTAGTTGAAGTTAAAGAATATGAAGTAACGATCTATGTTAGACACGATAACACTATTGGCACATCAAACTTTAAAGTTTCACATAAATTATCTAGTAAAGAATTAGAAAACAAGATAAATGATGCGGTAAAAGCGGCTTTATTCGTTTTTAATAAAGACTTTAATCTTGTTCAAGGTGATAAGAAGAAAACTGTTAAGGATAAAGAATTTAGTGATTCTTTTGACGAGATGTTAAACAAAATAAACGATATTATGGAAAGAATTACTAAGCCTAATATCAAGTTTAACGCTGTCGAATTATTTTATGATGAAAAGACAAATCATATTGTAAATTCTAGAGGCGTTAATCTTACAAAAACCAATTATTTATTAAGCATTGAATCAATTCCTTCTTATGATGGCGAGAATGATAAAGTTGAAATTTATAAAATGGATAAATACAACTCTTTAGACTATCAAAAGATAGAAGAAGATATGGTTAATTCGCTTAACGATGTAAAAGTTAGGTATGAAGCTACTAAACTACCAAAAGCACAAAAGATTGATATTATACTCAAAGAAAAAGAAATACTAGAACTATTCTATGAGTTCATATCAGATTATAGCTATAACAATGTATATGCGGGTGGAACCGATAAAAAAATCGGAGATATGTTACAGGATGGAAACGCAGAAACTAAACTAACAATATCTTTATCACCTTCATCTAAATCCCATTTCTTCGATGGATCAGGACTCCTTCTTAAGAAGAACGATATTGTTGAAGATGGAGTTTTAAAGAATTATTTTGGTTCTAATCAATATGGACAATATTTAGGAGTAGAACCTACTGGGCTTCCTGATGAATTAGTAGTTAAAAAAGGAAATAAGTCTTTAAAATCAATTACTAAAGGAAGATATATAGAAATCATTTCTTTATCAGGTATTCAGTTAGACGCACACGCCGATTATATTGGTGGAGAAGTTAGACTAGGCGTTTTACACGATAAAGGTAAGACTCTTCCATTAAATGGATTCTCATTTAGCGGTTCATTTAAGGCTGCGCTTAATAATCTAGTGCTTTCCAAAGATACAGTTAAAATAAACGGCTATCAAGGCCCTAAATATTTGAGAATCAAAGACGTTGAAGTAATGTAATATAGTAAGCAATAAAAGAGGATTTTAATTCTCTTTTATTTTTTATTATATTTGTTGTATAATTTGTAGTATGGAAACTACCATAAAACAAAAGAAAGAAAGAAAAGGATTTAAGTCCGCTTTTATAAATACTAAAAGAAAAATAACTAATTTTTTTGATAAGGTTCTTTCAACGAATAAAGGAGCCGTTCTTTTACTTTTGTGTATTCTATCAATTGTTATGATAGGATATTATTTCGTTATTTATTTTGTTAGAGATAATTTCTATCAAAACTGGTCAGATGATTCGCTTCAATACTATCCATTTATGATAGATTTTGTTGATTCTATAAAATCTGGAACATTCTCAATGTTTAATTATAAAAACTACCTAGGCGCAAGTTTTTATAGCGATACGTATTATGTTCCTTTGGATGGTTTTACATTAATTATTTTCTTGTTGTCTTTTATTTTTAGGACAGAAATAGCGATGAGTATTGTTGAAATAATTAAACTGATTACTGGATCTATGGCTATCGCAGCGTTCTTAGGTATAAGAGGATATAAACCTAAAACGATATTTCTAATTGGTTTATTATATTTCTCATCATCTGGAATCACATGTTTTTCTTGTTTTCCATCTTTTACAAGCTTAGCTTTCTATTTACCATTTTCATTAATAATTGGACATTATTTCCTTAAAGGAAAATGGTATTTTGTTTCACCATTTGCGGCTATAGTTGTTTTATATAATTTCTATTTAGCGTATACCGTCTTTGCGTTTATGTCTTTTTCTATGCTTGTTTTATTATCCTTAGATAGAGACAAATTCTTTAGAAGTGTCTTAAAGCTTGTTCTATATGTCGCATTAATACTATTAGGACTTGGTATGTCGCTATTTATATTCTTACCAAGCATGGAATTTATATTACAATCAACATCAAGAAACGTCGCCGCAAGCGGTAGTATTAAAGGATTAATTAAATTATTTGAAGGCTATATCGAAATTATTCTCACCGCATTAACTTCTACATTTAAGATGTTCTTTAAATTATTTACAACTCCAACTGGACTTCTTAAAAACAGAACTTTAATATACGATATGTATTTACCTGTTAGACAACTCTATCATGATCTATGCATAAAAAGAACAGTCGATGATCTATTGGTTCTACCATCATTCTTTAATGTTGAAGAATTTTTTAGAGTAATGTCTACGACATATACTCCTCTTACGCCATCATCATTCTATGGGTATCAAGGGTCTTATTTCATTGAGCACGTATCTTTATATATTACAGGAGCTGGGTTAGTTCTTACTACATATATTTGGTTCATGAAAGGATATAAGAGTAACGTATTTAAAATCACAATGATTTTATCAATGATTATGATGTTGCTTCCATTCTTCTCATACATCCTTTCTGCTAATCTAGAAGTTCTATATACTAGATGGTTTAATGTAATAACTATTCCAATGCTTATCATTGCTGGATACGTTATAGATAGCGAAGGACTATTTGATTTAAAACCAAAGAAGTTAATTGGCGTATTCGTTGTTTTAATATATTTTGGAGTCTTTGGCGCCTACCATCATCTATATAAGATTAGAAGTTATGGATATTCAAATGAATGGGATAATGGTTTATTAACATTTGAAAATAAATTATTCTATTTTACTTTAATAGCGTTTTTTATAATGACTGTAACCTTTATTGGAATGTATATAGTTGAGACCAAGTTTAAAAATAAGATACCAAGAAGAATAACATACGCTGTTACAGGTGCTTTAGGTTTAGGACTAATAGTTTTAGTAGGACTATCTATTCTTAAATCATATAATGCATTACCTAAAGAAGTTTGGTCAACATCTATAAAAGAATCAGTTCTATTTGATACTAATGATCAAATGGCGTTCCAATATTTAACGTTCGTTACATTAGTAATGATTCTAATTACCATATATTCTATTTGTTCTAAGAAGAAACTGTTATTTAAGATTATAGTGTGCTTAGAATTTATATTAAGCGCTGGAATGAGCTTCGGTTCAAATATAATCTTAAAAGGCAGGGTAACCACTTATAAGAATTCTCATAACGTAGGTGAATTCTTAAGAGATAATTTAGATGAGAGAGATGTTTATAGAGTATATATTGATTCATCTATCTCAAACCTTCTAGCCTCAAACATCGCAAGATTTATGCCTACAGGCACAAATCAGAATATATTCCATTCGTTTATTTACACTGGAACTGATGAAGTCGCAAATATCATCTATGATAAATCGAATGAGGGTCAAGCTAATAAAAAAGCGTTAAACACATATTCATATTATTTAAATATTCTACTTGGATATAAATACGTTGTTGCGAGACCTTCATCATCATTCTCAAATTATGATAAAAATCAATTTGAATTAGTAAATGAAAACGATGAATATATGCTTCTAAAATTTAAGGATTATACACCTTTCTTAGTTTATGATAATTATTCATCAAGAGAATCATTTACACGTATTAAGAATAATTTAAATGATATCGCAAAAATTAAGCTTATGCTTAATACTGCGATTATAGAAAAAGACAATCTTGAATTAATACAAAAGTATTACGAGACAGAAAACAACATAACATCATATAAAGATGTTTCTAGTACTGAAAGTTTCTATCAAAGAGTTTCATTTGATTCGTCAAATTCAAGCAGTGTATATCTAGAAGAAACAACTGATGGAGTTAATAAAACTGGATATTATTATAGATACGCATTTAATGGAGTTGATGAAATTACCACAAGAAGTTATGCGATTAATTTATTTGGATACGATAATAATAAAAACGAGCTTGTGGAGAATAAAGAAATATTCTTAAAATTAAATAATGGAACTTTAAAATATTTAGATTCTTCTAACATATCTTCTAAAAATGGTTCAACATTCCATATTCCTGTATATGGAACAAGCGATGTAAAAGAGAAAAAGCCAGAAGCTATATATATTTTCTATAGCGAGGATAAAGAAACTGTATCAACGCCAACTTTAAGGTATACCGCTGAAGCGATATTACCTAGTTCTAAATATATTGAATCTTATGAAAATGGTGAAAACCTACCTAATGGCGAAGGTTTGGAAGCTTTATTAAAGTTCCCTATTAATAATAAATATGATAATGGCGTTATTAGAGTAAATTTAAATAAATATAACACTTCTACAAGCCTAGCTTATAATACAATGTATTTTGAATATGAAGATGGCACTCTTATTCAATCCGCAAGTGAAACAACATTAAATAAACCACTTAAAAACATATATATTGTAAAAACAGCTGAAGTTCATAAATTAAATTATCCACCTCAATTAAAGATTACAACATATACATTAGAAGGTTCTTATAGCGATAGTTTATTAGATAAAGATATAAATGTAAAAGGCTCTAAAATTAATTTATCTTATAAAAATTCAACAGTTGTAGATGGATATAACGTTATTGTAATACCTATCGCATATTCGGAAGAATGGATAGTTGAAAAAGGTAATGTATTGGATACGCTACCAGTTAATGGTGGTTTTATGGGATTAGTAGTTCCTAAAAATATTGAATCAAATGATATTACCATCAAGTTTGAACCTACTGGTTTAAAACTTGGCTTAAATATCTCTTTATTATCTTTATTATTCTTTATTGAAATAACCGCATATTATTTCGTGAATAAAGAAAGAAAGGAGAACAGATTATGCAGACTTTAAGAATTATAGTACCAGCTTATAATGAATCGGGATGTATTAAACCATTTTATGATGCGGTTGAACCATTCTTAAAAAACAAAAACGTATCAAGCACATACCTTTTTGTTGATGATGGTTCAAAGGATTCTACTCTAGATGAAATAAAAGAACTAAGAAAATTAGACAAAAGAGTTAATTATATTTCTTTTTCAAGAAATAGCGGTAAAGAAGCCGCAATGTATGCGGGTTTAAAAGCGTCTATCAATCAAGATATGGCTATCATAATGGATTCTGATCTTCAACATCCACCATATTTGATAGAAGAAATGCTTAAAAAACATGAAGAGGGCTACAAAATAGTTTATACAAAACAATCTTCAAGAAAGAATGAAGGTTTCTTTAGAAGAGCCTGGGCTAAATTATTCTATTCTTTTTTCAATAAGCACGCAGATGTTCCTATGGAACAATCTACTAAAGACTATATGCTTATAGATAATGATGTTATTAAAGCGTTTTTAGATATGCCTGATGAATACAGATTCACAAAAGGTATTCTATCTTTTGTAGGATTTAAGAGATATGCATTAGAATTTGAATACGTAGATAGAACAGTAGGAAAATCTAAATGGAACTTTAAAAAACTTCTAAAATATGGAGTATCAGGATTGAATCAATTCTCTGATATATTCTTAGTTGTACCAACTATAGTATCAATTCTATCGTTTTTAGTTGCGGTTTCAAGTGTCGTAATATTCTGTCTAAATATAATTAACCTTGAAGCATTTTTAATACTGTTATCTACTTCAATACTATTTATGCTTACAAATATAACGCTATACTTTATTTTATATGTTTTATATTCTAACAGAAGAGAAACAATGAAGAGACCGTTATACTTCATAGAGGAGACATCCTTAGATGAATAAACTACTTAAATGGGTTAAAGATAGGTTTTTCACTAAGAGTTTTATATTCTTTTGTATTATTGGTGTATTAAACACGATCATTAACTCTTTAGTGATGAAAGGATCTCTAAAGATATTTGATTTATTGAGTGGAGACACTGATATATCTAGAGTAGAATCAGGCACAATGTACTATGCATCTATGGCTGTATCTACTTTGTTGGCTTTTATAATCGCATCTATATTTTCATACTTCGCTAACGCTAAGTTTACATATAACGCTAAAAAGAGAGACAATAGAACCTTTTTAGAAGCGTCATTAGCTTTTGTTGCGAGATTTGTATTAACATATCTATTTACATTACTAATATGGTACTTAATCATTTTAATCTTTAAGGTTGATTCAGATCCATCAGGGTGGTATAGAACTCTATCTAATTTTATCGCCTCTGTAGTGATGATTCCACCTTTCTATCTATTTTTAGGCCTTGTGTTTAAAAAAAATAAAGAAAGAATAGAAAAAGAAGAAGAAAAAGAAAATACTTCAGCTGAATAATGACTGAAGTATTTTTAATAAAAAAACAATCTCTTATCAAGTATCCCAGCTCACAAGCACCTGACCTTAAGGCTGCTTCCGTCAAGACCTGACCTAATTCGCTCAAATAACTTTGAACGGGGATACTTCATAAGAGATTATCTCTTCTATAATATGTTAACACAAAAATTATTTTTTGAATTAATTTTTTGTTTCTCTTTTGTATTTAAAAAATGTCTTTAACAATTCAGAACATTCTTTTTCTAGTATTCCACTAGTAATTTCTAATTTAGGACCTAAGCTTTTATTAAAGATATCTAAAACTGAAATTCCGCCTCTCTTATCGTCTTTCGCTCCATATACTAGTCTAGAAATATGAGCTTCCATTATTGCGTATGAGCACATAGGGCATGGTTCTAGAGTTGAATATATTGTTGCGCCTTCAAGAATGACTAAACCTAGATTCTTTTCAGCCATTTCTATAGCGTTTATTTCTGCGTGAGAAGATACTTTCTTATCATGAACCCTATTGTTGTGGGAAACGCCTATTATTTTATCATCTTTTACAACTATAGCGCCTACTGGAACTTCATCTAGTTCAAAAGACTTTTTCGCTTCTTCTAAAGCTAATTCCATATAATATAAATCTTTATTCATATTTATATTTTCTACCAGGTATTTCATGACATGTAGCACATCTAGCTTCATATGATTCTTTTGCGCCAACTAATATCTGAGGTTCATTATACGATGCAGGATGTCCATCAATTATTCTTTGTGTACAAGTAGCGGGTTCACCACACTTAACACAAATGGCGGTTAATTTTAAAACAGTATCCGCATAAGACATTATTTTAGGCATATTTCCAAATGGTTCATTTCTAAAATCTCTATCTAGTCCAGATAATATTACTCTAATACCACGTCTTGAAAAAGCTAAAGCGATATCTACTGCTTCATCACCAAGAAATTGAAATTCATCAATCACAACCGCATCAGTATCATCCTTAACATATTTAAACATTTCGTTTGCGTCTTTAATCGCAACACATAATGCCTTATTTTGATTATGGCTTACTACATAAGATTTTTCGTATCTATCATCTATTTGTGGTTTAAATAGAACTACATTTTTATGAGCATATTCTAATCTTCTAACTCTTCTTAATAATTCTTCAGTTTTTCCTGCGAACATTGGTCCACATATTACATCAATTGTTCCGATCTTTTTCATGAAAATACCTCTTGATAATTATACAATACTTTTTAATATTTAAGCAAAAGAAAAAGTCCGATAATGGACTTTAATTCTTATTTTTCTTCGTTGTTTTTCAAGCCATAACGCTTGTTGAATTTATCGATTCTACCAGCAGCTTGTGTAAATGCTTGTTTGCCTGTATAGAAAGCATGACAATTTGAACAAGTATCAACTTTAATTTCTGGTTTAGTTGAACCAGTAGTGAATGTTGAACCACAAGTTACACAAGTAACAGTTGCTTGATAATACTTTGGATGAATTCCTTTTTTCATTTTTTAACTCCTTCCGCCATAGACTTTAGTCTATAGAAAGTTCGTGCTTAATTATTGTATCAATTTATTCATCTAATTGCAAGCATTATTTTTTAATTATAAAATACGATCTTACACCCTCATTTATATTCTCTACACCATAACTATAATTATGACTTTCCAGTATGCTTTTAACAATGAATAAACCCATACCAGTAGAGGTTTTATCTATATCTTCATTCTCCCTAAAGAAAGGAAGCCAAATCTTTTCTTTGTTCTCATCTTTGATATGAGATCCATAGTTTATTACTTCATAAGTAACGCTTTCTTTAGAGTCTTTGATATTGATATCTATTGTTCCGTTTTCAACAGTGTATTTAAATGCGTTAGTTATATAATTTGATATTACCTGTTCCATTAAAACCTTATCTGCATCAATAAACACTGTTGATTCATAGTTTTTATTAACAGTTTGATGATTAACTTGAGCTATTTGATTAAGTGTTTCTAAAACAGAATCACTAAGTTCATTTAAACTGAATCTAGTAATATTAAGATTCATCTCAGTAGCGGTACTTTTATAAATGTTAATAATATCTTTAATAATTGTAGTAGTTTTATCTACTTCATCTAGGATTGTTTCAAATTCCTTATCTTTTTCATTATCCTCTATTAAACCGTTCATAAGCGCTTCAGTTGTAGCGCTTATAACCATTAATGGAGTTTTAAGCTCATGAGACAATCTTGCGATAAACGATTTTTTTAACTCCTCTTCTCTAACTAACTTATTGTTTAAGTTCTCTAATATTCTATTTTGACTTTCGATATTTTTAACTTTATTTTCTGTATCACTTTTTACTTCATTAAGTGTGTTTTCTAAAGATACGAGTTCAACATTTTTAAAGTTGTTTTCACTTGGCGTATAGTTTCCTTTCGCAAGTTTCTTCATTTCTTTTTCTATCTGTTTAACTGGCTTAGAGAATGCATTAGCGATAAATAGCGCAATTAAAATCGCTATTAAAATACTTCCAAGTAAGATATATCCATAATAAGAAGAAACAACAGATATTAAGAAATCTGTTTTGACAAGCGAATACACCACATATATAAAGTAATTTGTTCCTTCTAGTGATGTAGGTTTATAGAGAATAAACATATTGTTTGAATCTTCATTCATATAATATCCTGCATAATACGCAGAATTGCTTTTGATCTTTTCAAATGAAGTTATTTCACTATTTAGTATCTCTAATCCCTCAATAACGTTTTTGTTTGATTCAAAGAGGTAGTTTATATTGTTTGGAGTTTTAATTTCAATTATAGTGGCGTTTTCAAGATATATACTTGATTCAGAGTAAGATCCGTTTTCATAGTCTCCCTTCGCTGAAACTATCTTTTTAGCGATATATCCATCGCTAGATGAAGAACTATCCATATAGATTGAAATAGTATCGCCAACTTCAAATATAATCTCAAACGAAACGATACTTACCTTATATGTTTTACCACCGCTAGATATTAAAATTGTATATTCGTTATTATTAGATTCTACTAAGGTATAACTTCCTGTTTGTGATGTTATATATAGTGGAATAGCGTTATTTTTTTCATAAAATTCACTAAGTAAAACAATTAAATCTTTTTCGTTATTGTTTATTTGTGTAGATAGTTCATTTATTTTTTCAGTTACAGAAGTTAATTCATTTTTAACATATCTAACCCTAAATGTATATTGAATTAAAAAGAATTCAATTATTACGAAAAAGATAAAAGAAAGAAGCACAATTAAAAACAATTGTGTTTGAAATGTTGTTTTACTTATGATCTTTACTAACTTATTTTCTTTCTTCAAATCTATAGCCTATTCCAAATGCGGTTACTATTTCACATTCTCCATCATTGACTATCTTTCTTAATTTTTTAATATATGCGTCAATGATTCTTCCATCTACATTTTTATTATCCCAAATCTCGTTAAATAGCTGTTCACGAGTACAGTTTTTTCCAACGTTTTCAGCTAAGCATAAAAGAAGCTTAAATTCAGTCTTAGTCATCTTTACTGGATTATTATTGATGATGCATTGCATATTGGATTTAATTAATTTGATTCCTCCAATATTTATCTCATCATTTAATTCATCAATATCATTATCTTTCTTAACTGATTCTTTTAGTTTTTCTCTTCTTTCTAAAGTGTTCTTAACTTTAGCGATTAGAATTGGAGTTCTAAAAGGTTTTGTTACATAATCATCTATATGTAATTCATATCCTTTTAAAATATCGCTTTCTTCTGATAGAGCGCTCATCATTATAATTGGAACATCTGAAATCTTTCTAATTCTTTCAGCTACTTCATATCCGCTCATCTTTGGCAGCATTATATCTAAAATAATTATATCTGGTTTTTCCTTATTAAACTTATCTACTCCAATTAATCCATCAAAAGCCAATATAACATCGAAGCCTTCATTTTTAAAGAATTTTTCTAGTATGTATGCGTATTTAGCTTCATCTTCAATTACTAATATTTTTTTATTCATAACATTCACCTTTTGTTTTATATAAAATAGTTATCGAAAACTAATCGAAACCAGCCAATTTGTGATATATTTATTATAGAACAAAAATGAATAAAATGAAATACGACATAATAGTTGTAGGTGGTGGACACGCTGGGTGCGAAGCGGCACTATCTTCTAGTAGACTTAAAAAACGCACATTATTAATATCAGGCAATAGAGATTATATCGCATCTATGCCTTGTAACCCTTCAATCGGTGGACCAGCGAAGGGTATTTTAGTTAAGGAGATAGACGCCCTTGGTGGAGAGATGGGTGTAAACGCTGATAAGACATACATCCAAATGAAAATGCTTAACCAATCTAATGGTCCTGCGGTTCAAGCTTTAAGATGTCAATCTGATAAATATAGATATCATGAAGAAATGTTAAAAACTTTAGAAAATCAGGAAAATCTAGATATTGAGATTGGCTATGTTAAGAGCTTAATAGTAGATGGTAAAAAGGTTAGAGGAGTAGAATTAGAAGACGGTAGATCGTTTGAATCTAGCGCTGTTATTTTAACTACAGGAACATACCTAAATTCTATCTGTTTCAAAGGACCACATAAAGATTATTCAGGACCTGAAGGACAAAAAACATATAGTTCATTATCAAATAATTTAAGAGATTTAGGCTTTGAAATACTAAGATTAAAAACAGGAACACCTCCTAGGGTTAAAGATTCTTCTATAGACTATTCTAAAATGTTGATTCAGCCTGGCGATAGAGATAATGAAGGATTTTCATATAAAACAAAAGAGTTTTTACCTCTTGATAAGCAGGTTCCTTGTTACTTAATTCATACAAACAAAGAGACTCATAAAATCATTCTTGATAATTTAGATAAATCCGCAATGTATGGTGGAGAAATAGTTGGAGTTGGACCTAGATATTGTCCATCTATTGAAACTAAATTAGTAAGATTTAAAGATAAAGAAAGACACCAATTATTTATTGAACCTGTATCATTAAATTCAGATAAGATGTATCTACAAGGTTTTTCTACATCTATGCCTGAAGATGTTCAAGAAAAGATGGTTAAGAGCTTACCTGGTTTTGAAAACGCAGTTATATTAGAATATGCATACGCAATAGAATATGACGCAATTAACCCTTTACAGGTTAAACAAACACTTGAGACTAAGGTAATTGAAAATCTATATACAGCTGGTCAAATAAATGGAACAAGCGGATATGAAGAAGCAGCGTGTCAAGGATTAATGGCTGGAATTAATGCTTGTTTGAAACTTGATAATAAAGAACCATTTATTTTAAGAAGAGATGAAGCTTATATAGGCGTATTAATCGATGATTTAGTTACTAAAGGGACTCTAGAACCATATAGGATGTTGACATCTAGAGCTGAGTATAGATTGTTATTAAGGAATGATAACGCCTATACTAGATTAATGCCTTATGGTCATAAACTTGGATTAATTAAAGATGAAGATTATAATAATTTCTTAAACGATGAAAAATCTATCGAACAAGAAAAAGAAAGATTAAGAAATATATTTGTAACAGGTAATCTAGAACAGACTTCTAGAATTAAAGAATTAGGTTTATCAGAAATATCTATCAAAGAATCTTTATATGATCTTATTAAGAGACCTGATTATGATTATATTAAAGCACTATACATATCAGACAATGAACCTATGTTAAAAGAATCTTTAATAAATAGAATCAATATAGATATCAAGTATGAAGGCTATATCAAAAAATCTATGAGAGACGCTTTAGAATTAAAAAGAGTTGATGCGATTAAGATACCTTCAGATATAGACTATGATGACGTTAAAAACCTTGCGAGTGAAGCAAGAGAAAAATTAAAAATAGTAAATCCTACATCTATAGGTCAAGCGAACAGAATAAGCGGTGTTAACCCTGTTGATATCGCAATTCTCTTAACCTATTTAAGAGGAAGAGGGAAAAATATTGAATCTTAAAGAAGAATTATTAAAAGAAAACATAATAATAGATCAAGAAATGGAAAACAAATTTGAAAAGTTTTTCCTCTTTTTGGTAAGTGAAAATGAAAAAACAAATCTTACAAGAGTTACTTTGAAAGAAGATGTCTATTATTATCATTTTTATGATTCTATAATGTGCTTAAAAGCTATTGATAAAAATAATAATATCAAACTACTTGATATAGGTGCTGGACCAGGATTTCCATCTGTACCTATTAAAATAGTAAGAAATGATATTGATTTAACAATAGTTGAAGCAACTAACAAGAAGATTGAATTCATCAAAAACAATCTTAGCAATTTAGGCATAAACAATGTTAGACTATTTCATTCAAGAGCTGAAGATTTTGATGAATTCAATAAATATGATTATGTTACAACTAGAGCAGTATCCACAATAAAAGAACAACTTCCATATACTATCCCATTTTTAAAACTAGATGGAAAACTTATTTCCATGAAAGGTCAAGCAAGAGCTAAAGAAGAAATAGAAGAAGCTAAACCGCTTCTTAAAAAAATAGGCGCAAAAGTAGATAGTCTTATCGAGTATAAAGTTAAAGATAGAAACTATGTGCTTGTGGTTATTAAGAAGATTGCGCCTACTCCTAAAGGGTATCCAAAAGCTCTTCACAAAAAGAAAAATGATTGATACATCTTTAGTTAATATATCGCTCGGTGATATCTATGAACTTAAAAAACCTCATCCATGTGGAACAAACAAATGGGAAGTTGTTAGAAGTGGTGCAGACTGTAAAATTAAGTGTTTAGGATGCGGCCATATAATCTTAATCGATAGAGTAGATTTAAAGAAAAGAATAAAAACTATTATAAAAAGGGTAGAAAATCAATAATAAATCTTCGATTTTTCGCCAAATTAAGGGTCTATAAGAAAAATAATAAATATCACGAAAAAAACTAATTGACAAATAAAACCACTTAAAGTAAAATAATATAGCGCGGTTTTAAGAGGAAAGACGGGCCAATAGCTCAGTTGGTTAGAGCGCTGCTCTGATAAGGCAGAGGTCGATGGTTCAAGTCCATCCTGGCCCACCATCAACCGAGCATTAGAAATATGTGGAAGATTAGCTCAGCTGGGAGAGCATCTGCCTTACAAGCAGAGGGTCGGCGGTTCGAGCCCGTCATCTTCCACCAAAGTGCCGAAATAGCGCAATCTGGCAGAGCAACTGACTTGTAATCAGTAGGTTGTGGGTTCAATTCCTACTTTCGGCACCATCCTCTTAAAGACTCGCTAGCTCAGCTGGTAGAGCACTTGACTTTTAATCAAGGGGTCTGGAGTTCGAATCTCCAGCGAGTCACCACCAGTTACACTCTATGCCTGAGTGGCGGAATAGGTAGACGCGTTGGATTTAAAATCCAATGTTAGCAATAACGTGCCGGTTCAAGTCCGGCCTTGGGTACCAAAGGGGCATTAGCTCAGCTGGGAGAGCGCCTGCCTTGCAAGCAGGAGGTCATCGGTTCGATCCCGTTATGCTCCACCATTTTTTTATTTAGAGTGAGATGGCGACGTAGCTCAATTGGCTAGAGCGTGCGGTTCATACCCGCAAGGTTGTAGGTTCGACACCCACCGTCGCTACCAAATCTGGACCCATAGCTCAGTTGGTTAGAGCTCCCGGCTCATAACCGGTCGGTCGTAGGTTCGAGTCCTTCTGGGTCCACCAAACCAATTAAATAAGCAACAAACGGAGAAATACCCAAGCCCGGTTGAAGGGATCGGTCTTGAAAACCGACAGGGGATGAAAGTCCCGCGGGGGTTCGAATCCCTCTTTCTCCGCCATATATCGCGGGATGGAGCAGTCCGGTAGCTCGTTGGGCTCATAACCCAGAGGTCGTAGGTTCAAATCCTACTCCCGCCACCATATAAATACGGTCCTGTAGTTCAGTTGGTTAGAATGCCTGCCTGTCACGCAGGAGGTCGCGAGTTCGAGTCTCGTCGGGACCGCCATTTAGGATGTTGGCTCGGTAGCTCAGTTGGTAGAGCAATGGACTGAAAATCCATGTGTCGGCAGTTCGATCCTGCCCTGAGCCACCATATTCTATGTTTTGTGAGGATTGACGTTGTTCAACCCTTTTTATTTTTTTTTGGAACTATCGAAAATTAGGTTGGTAAAAATAAGATTAGGTTTGAACGCTCGAACCCACCTACAAATATTAAATTTAGTACACGTATACATAAAAATAAAAAGGAAATCAGATATTACAGCTATAATGGTTCTGTATAAACCTGATTATCCTTTTTATTTAATCCGCCAATTTCCGTCAGGCGGGATTTCAACCCTCAATTGAATTATTATATTCTTCAATTAGTTTATATGCTTCAAGATATCTATCTTTAATCATACTTACATTTTCGCCTAATTCTAATACATCATCACCTAAAGTTTCATACTTATTCCAAACAGGTAATCCTTCTCCATTAGGATTTCCTGTTTTTATAAAATTAGCCCAATAATTAAGCATATAATTACTTAATTTTAGATCAGTATCATCATATGCATAATTTAATCCTTTTTTACTTATATTGCCGTATGCGTATACCATTTCACCACTATGATATGTGCCATAATATCCATTCTCTTTTGTGAAATGATATCTATATACATCTATATTGTTGTTTATCGCATATTTTGTCCATGAATGATGTGGATATATAAACCAATATACGCTGATTATTTCATTGAATACTTCGAAAGCGTCCTTTTCTATTTTATCTTTATATAAATCACAGAACTTATCCGCTATATCTTGATTAAAATATTCTGCTAATCTTTGGTTTATATTATCTTTATTAGTAGGACTAAATAAGAATATTGGAATAACAAATGGATCAGCTTCTTTAACGTTATATCCATTAAGAAGAGCTTCTTCATTATTTTCTCCTTTTTCATATGTTAGATAAGGCATTTCTTTTAATGCGTATCCATCAATGGTCATTCCACTATTTGTTGTTTCAGTCTTAACAAGTTCTGAAGCTGGAACTTTTCTTAAATCTTCAATATTAGAACAATTGAATTCCTCATATACTTTCTTACCAGTTTCTAGAGCGTTATCTAAAGTTCTAAATGTATGAGGAGGATTCTTTAATACAATAGAGCTTGATTCACCTATCGCTCTTTTAAATAATCCCTTAGCTAGAGGAGAAACACATAGAGCGCTTACGCTACTTGATCCAGCGCTTTCTCCCGCAACAGTTATATTATTTTTATCTCCACCAAAATAACTAGCGTTCTTATTTACCCATTCTAAAGCTTTAATTTGGTCTAATAATCCATAATTACCAGTTGTATTATTAGTTGACTCATCAATTAATTCTTGACTTGCGAAATATCCAAATATTCCAAGCCTATAGGTGATTGTGATCATTATTACATTCTTTTTAGCCATCTCTTCACCGTTGTAATCGATAAAAGAAGATGATCCACTAGTTAAGCTTCCACCATGTATAAATACGAGTATAGGAAGATTATTTAGATTGTTGTTTGGTTTCCATATATTTAGATATAATGAATCCTCGCTAGCTTCTTCTACGCCAGTAGAATTATAGTCAGGACGCCAGGACTTTGATGCATACATATTAACTAATGTATCCATAACTGGACTTGAATATGTCTGCATAGACCTAGGCGCAAACATACTTGCGTCTCTAACGCCATCCCAGTTTTCAACGTCTTGAGGTTCTTTCCATCTTAATTCACCAACTGGCGCTTTAGCGTATGGGATTCCTGCATATATTTCAACAGTCTTATCCTCATTATATATACCTTGAACTTTACCGTTTTCTAGTTCAAGGACTTCAGTCTTCTGTGCATTTCCACTTAAATCAGCTGATAATCTTTTAATTTCTGGTTTTGAAGCTGATATAAAGAAACCACTAACAATGATAAATATTCCCCAGGGAATTAATTTCCATCTTGTCTTTGTTTTCTTTAGGAACATTACTATTCTTGATAATCCTACTAGAACAATTAAAACAAGTTCGAGTATGAATAAGAATAATGGTCCGTTAGTTAAATCGAATATGAATATCAATAATAACGAAAGTATTAAAAATAAAATATCAAATATTATGAATGAAATAATTCTTCTCATAGTTAACTCCTATCTTTATATAAAAAGTATACAATATTTGAAATGTGATTAAAATAAAATTCTATGATTAAGAATGAACAAAAACTCAAAACTCATATAAAAAAACGTGTTTTTCTGTACTTATAATAACTTTTTTTAAAGTTATTGATAAATTATGATATAATAACAACGTTGAAATAAAAACAAATATTAGGAGGAAAAAATTATTTATGGAAAAGCAGTACGTTTTTCACTTTGAAGAAGCCTATGGTAAAGGCAAAGAACTTCTAGGTGGTAAAGGCGCTGGCCTTGCTGAAATGACACATATTGGAGTGCCAATTCCTCAAGGATTTACAATCACAACAGAAGCTTGTACACTCTACTATGAATCAGGAAAGAACTTACCTGAATTTTTAGTTGAACAAGTTAAGAAAGCTGTTAAAGAAGTTGAAGCAAAAACTGGAAAGAACTTTGGTGGAAATCATAACCCATTATTAGTATCAGTTCGTTCAGGTGCTAGAGTATCTATGCCTGGTATGATGGATACTATTCTAAACTTAGGTTTAAATGATACTACAGTTGAAGTTCTCGCAAAAGAAACTAATAACGTTAGATTTGCATACGATTCATATCGTCGTTTTATCTTAATGTTCACTAACATCGCTAAAGGTCATCCAAGAACAGATATGGATAAGATGCTTGACGATTTAAAAGAAAGCAAAGGATATAAATTAGATACTGAAGTTACTGCTGATGAATTAAAAGAATTAGTTAAAGCTTATAAAGCTTACTACAAAAAAACATTTGGTGAAGATTTCCCAACTGATCCATATGTACAATTAATCGAAGCTGTTACAGCAGTATTCCGTTCTTGGGATAACCCTAGAGCAAACGTTTATCGTATGATGAACAACATCCCTTATTCTTGGGGAACTGCAGTAAACGTACAATCTATGGCATTTGGTAACAAAGGCGAAACATCTGGTACAGGTGTAGCATTCAGCCGTGACCCAGCTACTGGTGAAAACAAAGTATCAGCTGAATACTTACCAAACGCACAAGGTGAAGACGTTGTCGCTGGTATCAGAACTCCTCTTCATATCGATGAATTAAAGAAGAGAATGCCAGATGTATACAAACAATTCATGGATACTATTAAATTAATGGAAAACCATTATAGAGATATGCAAGACATGGAATTCACAGTAGAAGATGGTAAATTATTCTTCTTACAAACTCGTAACGGTAAGAGAACTCCTGCTGCTGCATTAAAGATTGCTTGTGATTTAGTTGACGAAGGTTTAATTGATGAACAAGAAGCAGTTTTAAGAATCGATGCATTATCATTCGATAAATTACTATTACCAAACTTCAATAAAGCTGAACTAGATAAAGCTACACCAATCGCTACTGGTCTTGCTGCTGGTCCTGGTGCAGGAACTGGTAGAATCGCTTTCACAGCTGAAGAAGCTGAAAAGAGACATAAAGCTGGTGAAAAAGTTGTTTTAGTTAGAGCTGAAACTTCTCCAGAAGATATCATCGGTATGGTTGCTTCTGAAGCAGTATTAACTATGCGTGGTGGCATGACTTCTCATGCTGCAGTAGTTGCTCGTGGTATGGGTAAATGCTGCGTATGCGGATGCTCTGCTGCTGTAATCGATGAAGAAGCTAGAACTGTTACAATTGATGGTAAAGTTTATACAGATAAAGACGTATTATCAATTGACGGTTCAACTGGTAAAGTATACGCTGGCGCTATCAGCACAGTTCAACCTGATTTAACTGCTGGATACTTCGGTAGATTAATGAAATGGGTTGATAAGAATAGAAAATTAAAAGTTAGAACTAACGCTGATACTCCAAGAGATGCTAAACAAGCTAAGAAGTTTGGTGCCCAAGGTATTGGATTATGCCGTACTGAACATATGTTCTTCGATAAAGATAGAATCTTCTCTATGAGAAAGATGATCTTAGCTGACACTGTAGAAGAAAGAGAAGCTGCTTTAGCAGAACTCGAACCAATGCAACAAAAAGACTTTGAAGCATTATATAAAACAATGGGTAGATTCGGTGTAAACGTTCGTCTACTTGACCCTCCTCTACATGAATTCTTACCACAAGAAGATGAATTAATTGATGAACTCGCTAAAGCATTAAATAAATCATCTGATGAAATTAAAGATAAGATTGCTGAATTACATGAAGCTAACCCAATGATGGGACATAGAGGCTGCCGTTTAGCTGTTACTTATCCTGAAATCTGCAGAATGCAAACAAGCGCTATCATCAAAGCTGCTATCGCAGTTTCTAAGAAGAGCGGACATTTAGTTGAACCAGAAATTATGGTTCCACTAGTTCTTGAAGAAAAAGAATTAAAATTCGTTAAGAATATAATCACTACAACTGCTGATAAGCTAATCGCTGAAAGCGGATTAAATATGAAGTATCATGTTGGTACTATGATTGAAATCCCTAGAGCAGCATTATTAGCTGATGAAGTAGCTTTAGAAGCTGAATTCTTCTCATTTGGTACTAACGATTTAACACAAATGACATTTGGATTCTCAAGAGATGATGCTGGTAAGTTCTTACCATCATACTATGACAACAAGATTTTTGAAGAAGATCCATTCAAGACTTTAGATCAAAAAGGCGTTGGCAAACTCGTACAAATGGCTGTTAAACTTGGCCGTGATGCAAGAAAGAAAGCTGGCTTATCTAGATTACATGTTGGTGTATGTGGAGAAACAGGTGGAGATCCAAAATCTATCGAATTCTATCATAACGCTGGCCTAGATTATGTTTCTTGTTCACCATTCCGTGTACCAGTAGCAAGACTTGCTGCTGCACAAGCAAACATCAAAGCTAAAAGAGCTAAAGCTAGTAAATAATTAGTATAAACAAATAGGAGCCATTAGAGCAGGCAAGATATCAACGATTTTAATTTCGTGGGTAGCTTGCCTCTCTCTTTTTTTATGATTTTAGTGTATAATTGATTAAAAGGTGACCTTTATGAAAAGATTTATAATTCTAATAACAACATTAGTTTTAATATGCACTCTTGCTTCATGTGGTAGATCTACATCAAGTTCAACTACTGAACCCAGTCAACCTACGACTCAGGAACCTAGTACTACAACTGGTGACAATACTACTTCACAACATAGTGATGATGATGAACTAATGAATAAAACTTTATCTTTAAAAATTGGTAATATTGAAGTTGATGTTAATTGGCTCGATAACGATTCAGTTACTGCATTAAAGAAACTTGCTAAAGATGGGCTTTCTATTGAAATGCATATGTATGGTGGCTTCGAACAAGTTGGTTCTTTAGGAACATCAATTACATAAGATGACACTAGAATTACTACTTCACCAGGAGACATTGTTTTATATTCATCTAACCAAATAGTAATCTTCTATGATTCAAATACATGGGCTTATACTAAACTAGGTCACATCAATTTATCTAAGAGTGAACTAACCGACTTATTAGGCGATGGTGATGTAGTCATTACAATTACCTTAAAATAAAAACACCACTAGATTTTACTCTAGCAGTGTTCGGAGGATGTTCTGACTTTAACAGAACTAATTTATATCTCTATATGACCAATGCCATTATAGTAGATATCGACTTGTTGAGTCTTTACACCATCTATTTTAACCTTATGATGTACGACTATCTTTTGGATGAATTCTTGAACTATCTCATCCGTTAATTCATTTATCTCAGTGTATTTCTTAACTAAGTTAATTAGGTAAGATGCATTGAGATATTTTTCATTTTCTTTATTAACAAAGTCCTGAAGCTCTTTAATTCGAGTTTCGAGGCTTTTTTGCTCTTGCTCATAACTTTCTGATAATTTATTAAATCTATCATCGGTCAAATTGCCTTCTAGTTTATCTTCATATAAGTTTTGAATAATTGAATCCAGTTTCTTATATCTTGCAGTAGCAGTATCAATTTCCTTAGTTGCATTTTTTAACGCTTTATTGAGTTCTGATTTGGAATAATCACTTATTTTAGCTACAAATTCATCTTCATTGTTCTTTACGAATGATGTTAATCTCTTAATATCAGCTAGAATAATAGCTTCTATATCAGCTTCTCTAATAGCATGGGTATGTTCGCATCTATGTTTTCTATAACTGCTACAAACAAAATATGCAGGGTTATGATATTTTTCTCTTGGACACACGTAATATAAAACCTCGCCACAATCACTACAATAAAGTTTACCAGCAAGTTTAGGAACATAACCTAGTTTTGTATTTTTACGCTTATGAGCTCTAATATTTGAAACTACATCAAAGGTATCTTTATCAATAATGGCTTCATGCGTATTTTCAATTATTTTAATTTCCTCAGGTTTCATTTTTTTGAATTTTCTTTTATTACGATTATATGGGTCTGGTTTAAAAATAACAGTATTACCTATATATTCTTGCCTATTAAGTATCTCACTAACGATAGCAGGACTCCATTTAGTATTTGAGTAATCTGAATCTTTATTCCATTGCCCATGCGTAATTTTATAATAGCCAGGTGGCATAATATTTCGATTATTAAGTTCATTAGCAATTTTACTAACGCCTAGTCCATTTATACATAATCTAAATATCTCTTTGACAACAACACTAGCTTCATCATCTATAATCCATTTGTGCTTATCGTTAGGGTCTTTCATATAACCATATGGTGGTAGAAAAGTTAGTGTTTCACCTCTATCAGCTTTAGATTTAAATACGGCTCTTATCTTTTTAGAAGTATCTTTAGCGTACCATTCGTTAATAATATTTAAAAATGGTGTAAAGTCATTATCGTTTGGTTTATCTGAATCAACACCATTATTTATTGCGATGAATCTAATACCATTTTCAGGGAATAGTATTTCGGTGAAGTATCCAACCTTTAAATAATCACGACCTAGTCTAGACATATCTTTTACAATAATTGTCGCAACTTCATCACGATTCACAAATTCCATTAATCTTTGCCAGTCTGGTCTATTGAAAGTAGTACCAGAATAGCCATCATCAACGAACGTT
>CALCVH010000032.1 GCA_937907585.1 uncultured Bacillota bacterium
TATTGTGAAATCTATATTAGATGAATAATCAAATTCATAGTTATTAGTATCTAGATAGTAGTTAAGTGAATCAATTCTTAATGTATATGTTCCCGCGTTAATTGGAATTACTTCTACGCTTCCTTGATAATACTTAAGGTTCAAAGTAACGCTATCGCCAGCTGGGAATGGCTTATTAGTTTCAAATTGAGTTTGGCTATAAGTTGTAGCGTAGCCATCATATTCTCTATCTAAAATATCAATTAAACTAATGGTCATCATTCTCTTATTGATAATGAATGATGATGTATTTGAGATATCGATATTATAGTTATTTGAATTTCCAGAGACAAACGATACACTTTCAATTTTGATAGTGTATTTTTCATTATTTATATTCGCATTAATCGGTGTGACAGGAGTGTCATTTAGATAATATCCAACATTGACTTTTATTTCATCATTATCAAATAATTCACCACTGATAACCAAATATTTAGATGAATCATATACTATAGATAAACCATCATATTCTTTTGTTTCTAGGTCTAATGGTTTTATTATTAAATTTGCTTTATTGATAGTGAATTCTACTAGGCTCGTAGAATAATTAACTATGTAGTTAGATGAAACATCACCTTCAAATTCAACTCTAGATATAGTTAATGTATATGTTCCCGCATCCTTAACGCTATCACTACCATTAAATTTAACAAATATTTTTAATCTATCAACCGCCTGCATAGAGCCATCTTCATAGCGGAAGTTAGAATATTCGTTAGAATAGCTGATTTCCATAGATGAATAATACACACTATTCATCTCATTAGGCATAATAGTGATATTTCTCTTTTCAATTGTCACATCTAATGTTTCAAATGAAATATCATAATTAAGTTTGTTGCCTGATGTGAATTCTAATGTATCTTCTTTTATTTTAATCTTATAATCTCCAGCGTTTACCATATCAGATAATTCGCTTGAGTTATAGAATTCAACATCGAATTTAATATTATCTCCATTATTAAAATGTTTTGTTGAAACATAGCTAAATCCACCACTATATGTATGAGGATTACCGTCATAAACAAGGTTATTTAAACTATCAACATTTGGTTTTATAGTTACTGCCTTTTTAGTGATATTGAATTCTTTTGTATTATCTAAACTTATATTATAATTAGTAACTCTATAGCCACTTTTCATAATACAGTCAGTAATAATCATTTTATATCTATTTGAATCATATGCAGTATCAATGAGCTCACCATTATATTGGTTTTCATATTTTACTACAATTCTAAATCCATTTTTTTCATCTTCTGATACGAATGAACCACTAACTAGTTCATAGTTAAGATCATTAACTTCGTATGAAACACCTGTTTCATTAAATTCTATATCAGATTGAACAAGAGGACTAACAGTGATATTTACAGGTAAAATGACCATTTCTTTAACACTTGAATAGTCTTCTAAAATAATATTGTAGTTATCTAATGAAACATTTCCATTGTTGATTAAAAACTTAGTTTCATCTATAGATAGATTATATTTTCCCGCATCCTTAATAACGGTTGTGACCTCAGTAGTTGTTTCATTCGTCAAGCTATTTGTGATAGTATTATTAATCACGATAGCGTTATTAATAGATAGAGTTTCACCATCTAAAAATTCATTTGAACCTTCTTTATAATTCCATACAAATTGTCCAACATTATAAGATGAACCATCATAAGTTTTAGTTCCACCAAATTCAAATCCAGCTTCAGTAGAAATCATGATCTGAACAGTTCTTTTCGAAATAGTGAAGCTAGTGACTTTATCCATTTCTATTTCATAGTTGTTTATGTCGCCTTCATTTGCTATGATTCTAGAAATGCTTATAGTGTATTCGCCCGCATCCTTAGGATTAGATAATATACGTTCACCATTTCTTCTAATCTCATATTCAGCGTAAAACTTATCTTCTACTAAGAAATGTTTTGAACCTTCATTATAGACGAAATTGTTTTCTATATTATTTAATACATCATATTCTAGTCCGTTGTATTCTTTGTTAGAATATACGTTTGGAGCGATTGAAACAGCTAATTTATTGATTTTTAATTTACCATAATCATATGTAATATTGTAGTTAGATGTGTAGTCGTTACCGAGTTCATCAACCACATTAAATTTAATTCTATTTTCATATGTTCCCGCATTCTTAATAGTTGTGTAGTTATCACCATCAACTTTAAGACTATGGCCAGTTAAAAGTTCATATTTAGAATTTAAAGTGATACCGAACTCGTCTAATTTATTAATATCTAATCCATCATATGTCTTTTCACTTGATCCTGTATATACTTCTATATCACGTTTTAAAATCTTGAATGGTGATTCTACGTAACTGATATCATAGAATCTTGATACATCAGTATCACCGTGCTTGATAACCGCATCTTTAGATAATATAGAATATGTTCCAGCTTCTTTAGGCATATTAGATAATATTTCTTGTCCAAGCTTAGTATTAAACTCAGTTGTGATTGTATCACCATATGCGAGTTGGCTCATTGTGTTTTCGCTTAATGAACCATCATATGAATAAGCTTGATTATCATATACTTTATCACTAGATAAAGCGCTTACTAATATTGTTTTCTTAGTTAATGTATATTGTGTAACAGGATATTCGAAATTATATAAATATGTAACATCGTTACCATATCTATCCTCTATTCTTATAGATTTAACTTTAAAGTTCGCACCTAAAGATGTAAAATTCACTATTTCAAATTCTACACTAGATGGAATTAATATATCTCCTTCTATTAAATTAATTGAAAGATTAGTAACGCTTGGATATTCTCCATATTCCATTTCACCTGGCGATAGAGTTAATTTAGTTGGTCTAGCGCTAATTGTGAATTCAACATCATTTGATTTCTTTTTACCGAATATTCCGTTTGTGACCGCTCTAACTTTATATGTACCAGGTTCAGTCGGTTGAACCTCGCTCCATTCGTTAGTAGTAGGATTATAATATTCATAAGATGATACACTTCCAAAGAAAACTTCTGCATCAGGAGTCAAAGTTGAATCTCCATATGTAAAGTGGTCGTTAGATAGACTAATATCTCCAACAACGCTTCCTTTTAAAATCATTAACGCGATAACAGCTGACGCGAAAACGACGCCTATAGAAATGAATAGCCATCTTAACTTCTTCAATTTTCGCTTGTTGTTAAAGTTTTTTATAACTTTTTTCGTATATTTATCGTAATTAGGCATAATTAGTCATCTGCCTCCTTAATTTAAAGATTTTTGGAAGTGTTATTTAATTTTAAACAAATTTAATTTGAGGATAATTGTAAGTTATTTTATAACCACTAGTAACATTAGTTCCACTTGCGTTTCTAATTCCAATCTGCACATCTTCATAGTCATATGTTCCAGAAGTTAATGAAGCGGTATCAGTTAATGTGAATTCTTGTGAGCCTATTGTTACTGATAATAAATTGATATAATCGCCATCAGCTAAAGAACTTCCTGATGAAATAGTTACTAAGCTTGTAGAGAATAATTGGGTATTCGCAGTCGCTGTTGAAGCGTAATTTAGAATTAATGTACGTTTTTCTATTTGATATGAAACTGAAGATGACGCTATATTGAAGTTTCCTGTAATATCTTTACCATTCGAATCAACGATTACCGGATTTACAATATATGCGCTTCCACTTGTGCCAAAATAGATAAACTTTCCACTATTTGCGGCGTCTTTTAAATCAAACGATTTTACAGAAACACCGCTTAATGAACCAGGCACATCAATCACAGCTGAACTTGGATCGCCTTCTAATTTCTTTCCATCATACACTTTAGAAATAGGTGGATGATTAATAGTTGCGTATACTTTATTAACTGTAAGAGTACCAGGAGCGAATGTGATATTATAGTTATTTGCGCCTTCACCAGTAACCGTTATGTAGTTACCTGTTAATTGATAAGTTCCAACAGTTATAAATGATGATAATTCTTGATTAAGTGTGAATGAAACATTTACTAAAGTTGAGCTCATCTCATTAAGTTTTGATTGAGAATAATCAAATGGTGCATTTGTGAAATCTTTTGCGTCATCTAAAATAGTGACATTTTTATTTTGTTTACCAATTATAAAGTCATACGTCTTAGTCTCAGTTGTACCATCATTCCACACATAGTTATTCGCATCATTTAACGCTACTCTAACAGTATACGATCCTGCGTTAGTTTGTATATTATTAGAAATCGTATAATTATCATTTTCAGTTAAATTATAGTTTTGTTCACTACCATTATAGGTGAATGGTGTTGAAATTGAACTTGGGACAGTTAAAGACTGCTTCTTTATTTCAAATGTGTATGTCTTAACCTCGGTAGTGCCATCATTCCACACATAGTTATTCGCATCGTTTAACGCAACCCTAACAGTATATGACCCGGCGTTAGTTTGTATATTATTAGAAATTGTATAATTATCATTTCCAGTTAATACATAGGTTTGTTCACCACCATTATAGGTGAATGGTGTTGAAATAGAATCTGGAACAGTTACAGGCTGCTTCTTTATTTCAAATGTATATGTCTTAGTTTCACTTGAACCATCGCTCCAAACATAGTTAAACGCATTAATGAGCGCTACTCTAACAGTATATGTTCCAGCGTTAGTTTGTTTGTTGTTTGAAACTGTTATAACTTGAACAGGACCGCCGCCAAAATCCATATATTCATCAATTTGATATTCTTGTTCAAGTTTGTTATATACAAATGTAGTTTCATCCTTTAGAGGAATTCCAAGATGAATCTTATTGATTACGAATGAATAAGTCTTAATCGTAATTGATTCATCACTCCATCCATAATTTGTTTTATCTTTTAAATCTACTGAAACTGTATATGTACCAGCGTTTGTTTGTTTATTACCTTTAATAGTGTAATAATCATCATTTTCTTGAATATAATATGTCTGTTGAGCGTTGTTAAAGGTAAATACTTTCGTGTCTTCATCTGGTATTTCAACTAATACTTTCTTAATAACGAAATAATAATATTTAGTTGAAGTAGTATAATCTGACCACTGATAATTGTTTTCACCTGGAGCGTTCTTTAAAGATAGACTAATAGTATAAGTTCCCGCATTCTTTTGAATTAACTCAGCTCCACCAATATTGATATAAGCTTTATAATCATCATTAATTCCTAATTCATATTCATGATTAGTATTATCATATGTATAAGTATTTGAGTCTCCACTAGGAATTGGGATATAGATTGGTTTAATAGTTAATTTACCATCTGTACGTGCTTCAATCTCGTAGTTACTATTGGTTGTATCTATTAACACATTATTAATCTCTATAGTTTCAGCTTTTATAGTGTATTCACCAACATTTTTAATCGTTTTAGTAGAACTATAAGTGATACTTATTGATTCTTTTGGAACGTTAGATGTAGATGTAAAATCCATAATAGTTTTTAACATATCATCAGTTATAGTATCGCCAGTATAATCTCTAGTAACGTTCATTACTGAAATGTTGATTGTGATTTTCTTAATTTCATAAGTAGATGGAACAATCTTGATTGTGTAATTTGATTTTCCAGGCTTTTCAGTGATACTGATTCTTTCGCCATATCTAGTCTCTTCAATCGCATCAACATTATTTAATCCACTATCATTGATTCCACCAAAATCAAATGAATCGATAGTGTCAGTTCCAACTAGACCAATACATGAAATTTGGTTCATCCAAGATGAATAATCTATGTCACTCGCAAATGGTTTATTATCATAATATTTAGATAATTTAGGAAGATACATATATACTTCTTTTGGGAAGATAGTTAAAGATCCATCGATAAAGTTTATCTTAAATTCATTTTCTTTTGTATCACCAGCGTATCTTACACTTATGTTATCTTCTCCCTTTAATATCATAGATTTTCCGCCTTCAGAAAACTGTTCAACAGATTCATCAACAATATATACTTCACAGTCTTTTCCTAAGTTTTTGATATCGTTATTGATCTTTTCAAGTTCGATAGATAATGAGTTAGAGAATGATTCACCATCATAAGTCTTAGTTAAATTAGGAAGATATACAGTATAGAATGTTGGAGATATAGTGATTGTGAAGAACGAACTATCATTGTATTGGTAGTTATCAGTAACATCTTCATTTTGAGAATCATAGATTTCAACATCTAGATACACTTTATATTCATCAGCTTCTGATGGGTTAGCGTTCTTAAACGCAAATCTTTTAACCCAGTCGCCCTCCGCTAATGAACCAGATTTAATTGTGTATTGAGGTTCAAACGGATTACCATCATATGTTTTAACGTATGAAACTAAATCGAATTCTATTTCTCTTTTGAGTATCTCACTATATCCATTTGATTGATGGATATCGTAGTTAGATGTAACATCATATCCAAGTGAATCAAATACTCTAGTAGTGATATCGCCTTCAATTGGACCAACATAGATTCCATATGGCGCAGTAGGAATAATCTTATGACCAGTCGCTAAAGTGCCTTTAGTAATTAAATAGTCTTCAGAATACTTAGCTGTACCATCATATATGAAGTTGTGTCCTGGATAATATACTGTAATAGATTTTTTAGAAACTGTAATAGTTCCAGGAACGATAGTTAAATCATAATCATTTGTTACATCGACACTATTTATATCGTATATTTTAACTGTGACATTACTCTCAGATGTACCTACAGAAGTTTGAGATCCAGTAAATTGATAGCTGATTCTATGGCCCGCTAAAAGTTCACCTTCAACTATTTCTGCTTCACTCGCATATAGAGGTCCGCCATCATATTCTTTGGCTACGTCTTTAACTTGTACTGTCATTTCAACTTTGCCTGACAAGCTTAAAGCACCCATCCTATCTAGCACTAAAAATGTGCCAGCTGAGGACGCCGCAACCATTATTAAAATTCCTAATATTACAAGCAATTTTTTCATATAATGCCCCCTATATATTCTGTTCAATTAATCTGATAGCTTCTTTACATAAAGGAAGCTTATCATTACCGAATAGTTCATCTAGATATGCGCAGATATTATCA
>CALCVH010000033.1 GCA_937907585.1 uncultured Bacillota bacterium
CCAATGATTTTAGCTAAATGTTGTCATGACCTGGACTTATTACAATATTACGCTAAATCTAGATGTAAAACTATATCATCAACTGGAAGCTTAGAATTCTTTAAAAAAGAAAATATGCCTAAAGATGCATCTAGTAGATGTGTATCATGTAAATATATAGATGCTTGTCCATATAGCGCAAAAGTAATATATATTGACTACTGGAAAAAACATGGAAGTCCTGCTAATTTTTGGCCATATAATGTAATAACTGAAGCTAATCCCTTAACTGAAGAATCTTTATATGACGCAATAAAAAATACTAATTATGGTAGATGTGTATTCGACTGTGATAATGATGCAGTAGATAACCAAATAGTAATGATGGAATTTGAAAATGGTGTTAAAGCGTCACTAACTATGACCGCATTTACTGGAGAAATTGGTAGAATCATGAAATTCTATGGAACTTATGGTGAAATAGATTTGGATGAAGAAAAACACGTTATTGAAATTAAGAGATTCGCAAAAGATAAAGAGATTATCAATATTAATGACCTCGTTAAAAATGATGATATGGCTCATGGTGGCGGAGATTATATGTTAATTAAATCGCTTTTTGATGCGATAACTAAAGGTAAACCTATAACAACTCTAGAATCATCTATAGAGAGTCATTTAATGGCTATATACGCTGAAAAATCAAGATTAAATGGTTCAAAAGTTTATAATGTTCATAACGACTAAGAATGCAGGATAAATCTGTATTCTTTTCATTAAATAACAAACTTTTGTATTTTAAACATAAAAATGTGGTATTTTTTAGCCTATTGGCAAATATTTGAAAAAATGTTATAATGAATTTAAAATTATTTGAGGTTTCAATATGTCTTTAAAAGAAGCGCATGCCTTACCTGGAGACTTAAAAAACTACGATATATTTATTACAACAGAATATTATAGTGTCGCTGAGTTTATTCCTGCTGAAGGTAATAGAATAGCGTCTTTTGAACATTATCACGATAATTATGAATTTATTATTCCTTTTACTACAATACCAATTTTGATATATCAAAATACAAATTATTTAGGTGAAGTTGGATATTGTTATCCTGTTAATCCTTATACTAATCATGGTATAGAATTTGATCTAACATCAAGAGTATTAAGTATCGCAATAGATAAGAATTATTTAAATAAAATAAAAGAAGAACATGGTTTTAAAGATAAATATTTTTATACTAGATTCCTTTTGACTAAAGATATAATTTATAATCTTGCGCAATTTAAAATCACTTATAACAATATTTATATTGAAAATACTATTAATTTGATTGTTGAAGAAGGATTAAAAAATAACACTGATAATAGAAAACCTAAAAAGATATATTTTAAAGGAATAAAATATAGTATTCTTTATATGTTTGAACATTATGATAATCCTGAATTAACTATTAAAGAAGTTGCGGAAGTTAGCGAATATTCTTATACATATTTCACTAAAGCTTTTTCTTTATATATGCATCTAACACCTGTTATGTATTTAAATAAATTAAGATTATCTAAAGCGAAAGAATTAATGAAAGATAGAAATCTAACTTTAGGTGATATATGTAAGATGAGCGGATATAATAATATCTCAACATTTACAGAATCATTTAAGAAAATTGTTGGCATGTTACCAAAAGAATATAGAAAAAAATATATAGAATAATGGAGATAACTAGTTATGAGAGCGATAATGGAAAGTGGGTTCTATTGTATATATTTAATTTTTGTAGAAATAGCTGGATTTATTTTACTTAAAAGAAATAAAAATGGATTAAAACTATTTGGCTTAGCCTTAATCCTTCTAGGTTTTGGTGATGCATTCCATTTAGTGCCTAGAGCGATCGGATTATTTACTGACACTTTAGATTATCCATCATCTAATTTAGCAATGTGGCTTGGTATAGGTAAGTTCATGACATCTATCACCATGACTATATTTTATCTACTCTATTATTTCTTTATCTATAAAAGAACCAATGAAAAAAGAAGTACTTCATTAGATATAACAATAATTCTTTTATCTATTATTAGAATAGGATTATGTTTTTTACCCCAAAATGAATGGTTAACTAATGAATCTAATGTGACTATGGGAATAATAAGAAATATTCCATTTGTAGTGATTGGTGTAATATCTATAATGTTGTCAAATATATATTTAGGTAATACTAAGCCATTTAGAGGTATATGGATACTTATTACATTATCATTTTTATTCTATTTACCTGTTGTATTATTCGCATCAATCTATAGTTTTATCGGAATGATGATGTTACCAAAAACTATCTGTTATATGCTTATCGCACTGCTTGCGTTAAAGGATTCTAAAAATATATAAAGATGATAAAAGATAGATTTAACTACAAAAACAACATTATTAATTGTTTTATTGAGAATAATAATTCAAAAACTATTTTACTAATAGCGTATAGTGAAGAAGAAAAAGAACTATATGAATTAGTTAAAAATGAATGTAATATACCATTTAATTTGATAATTATTTCAAATATTAACTGGAATGATAATCTATCACCTTTTGAGTTTGATGGTATTTATAAGAGTGATATTGGTTATAAAGGAAACGCTAATATATTCATTAATTATATAGAAAATGATCTTTATCCATATATAAAGAATAAATATAATCTTAATTCAATTAGTTTATCTATTATGGGATATTCATTAGCTGGATTATTTTCTTTATATACGGGTATTAAAACTAATATATTTGATTCTATTATTTCTGTATCAGGATCTATGTGGTTTCCTGGATTGACAGATTTTATCAAAACAAATAATTTGTCAAATAGTGTCAAATATATCTATTTATCTTTAGGTGATAAAGAATACTTATCTAGAAATAAATATATGTCGTTAGTTCAAGATAAGACCTTAGAAATCTATGAATACTATAAAAAAGAAAATATAGATATAGTATTTGAATTAAATGAAGGTGGTCATTTTGTCGATTCATTAAAAAGACAAAAAATAGCGATAATTAAATATCTAACAAAATAATTATTAGTACAAATGATTTGATATATAATTAAAGAATTTTTTACTATTTTTTTAGATAATTACTTTTAATCTTGGTTTTTATATTTTATAATATAAACAAGATTTTTTATTTAAGGAGAATATAATGAACGAAGAAGTAAAAGTTAGAATTCAAGATGACCTTTATGAAGCGGTTAATGGAGAATGGTTAAAAACCGCAGAAATACCTGCGGATAGACCAACTACAGGAGGATTTGCGGATTTAGATCAAGGAGTAGAAAAGCTATTAATGGCTGATTTTAAAGCTTTTTCTAATGGTGAAAAAACTACTGATATTAAAGAAATAGAACCTGCAGTTGAACTATATAAAAAGGTTTTAGATACTGATAGAAGAAATGCTGAAGGATTAGAACCTGCATTAAAAGCATTAAAGAAAATTAAAGCTTTAAAAACTGTTGATGATTTAAATAAAAATGCTTATAAGTTAAGCATGTTAGGAATGGAATTGCCTTTACAATTTGGCGTTGAAGCTGATATGAAGGATGCGAGAGTTAATTCATTTGTAGTTTTAGGTCCATCAACAATTTTACCTGACACAAGTTACTATGAAGAAGGCAACGCTGCAGGAAAACAACTATTAGAAGTATATAAAGAAATGGCTAAACAAGTATTAGCTTATACTCCACTATCAAAAAGAGATCAAAAAGTATTCTTAGAAGATACTTTAGCTTTTGACCAGCTAGTTGCGACTAAAGTTAAGAGTCAACTTGAATGGGCTGAATATACAAAATGTTATAATCCTATGTCTTTAGATGAAGTATCAGAATTTGTTAAACCATTTGATCTAAAAGGTTTTTTACAAACTCAATATAAGGATAAATTACCTGAAACAATTATCGTATATGACCCTAAAGCAATCAAAGAAATGAATGGATATTTTAATATAGATACATTCTCTTTATATGCTCACTGGGCATATGTACAATTCTTAGTAAAATCTACAGCTTATTTATCTACTGATTTAGCTACATTAGGTAAAACATTTAGAAGAACTTTAATGGGAATTCAGAGTGATCCAACTATTGAAAAACAAGCTTATCAATTAGTAGGTAGAGTATTCTCTGAACCAGTAGGTGTATACTATGGTAGAACTTATTTTGGTGAAGAAGCTAAAAAAGATGTAGTTAAACTTGTTAAGAATATTATTGCGACATATAAGAGAAGAGTTAAGAAAAATACATTCTTAGAAGAACAAACTAAAGAAAAAGCTATTCTTAAATTAAATAAGATTGTTATTAAGATGGGATATCCTAACTCAGTTAATAAAGTTTATAAAAAGATGACAGTATCTAAGGATGATAGCCTATTTGATGCGATGCAAAAAATAAACGCTGTTCTAGCTAAAGATAATCTAGATAAATTATATAAACCAGTTGATAGAAAAGAATGGGCTATGCCAGGACATTTAGTAAACGCTTGTTATAATCCATCATCAAACGATATTACATTCCCTGCTGCAATCCTTCAAAAACCATTCTATTCAATTAATCAAACTCCATCACAAAACCTTGGTGGAATTGGCGCAGTAATCGGTCATGAAATTTCTCATGCATTCGATAATAATGGTGCACAATTTGATGAAAATGGTAATTTAGTTAACTGGTGGACAGAAAAAGATTATTCTGAATTCCAAAAATTAACTCAAGCCATGATTGAACAATTCGATGGAATCGAATATTGTGGTGGTAAAGTTAACGGTAAATTAGTTGTCAGTGAAAATATAGCTGATAATGGTGGTGTTGCGGTAACTTTAGAAATTATGAAGAGAACACCTAACAAGAACTATGAAGAATATTTCACTAACTGGGCTAAAGTTTGGTGCATGAAAGCTAAAGAACAATACATCTTATATCTTTTAAGTAACGATGTACATTCTCCAGCTAAATTAAGAGCGAATATACCTCCAAGAAACTTTAGTGAATGGTATAAGACATTTGGTGTTACTAAGAAAGATAAGATGTATATTCCGAAAGATAAGAGAATTATTATTTGGTAATAATATGCATTACATCTGTAAAGATTGTAGTAATGAATTTGATGTATATCCACCTCTTCATCCACATATAGGTCCATATTACAGCATTCAGGGATGCCCTGTTTGTCGTGCTCAACAAGCACAGAAAAAGAAATGCCCTAGCTGTGGATCAGATAATCTAGAACAAACAATCTATTCAAAAAATAAAAAAGATAATTAAGGAGTAATATTATGCAAGAAAAATTAAGATTAATGATTGAAGAACAAATCAACAAAGAATTATGGAGCGCTTATCTATATTATGGCGTTGCGGAATATTATCAATCTAAAGGATTAGATGGATTCCATAAATATTTTGAACATCAAGCTTTAGAAGAAGTTGAACACGCTGAAAAGTTCTGTGAATTCTTACATGATAGAGGTTTAGAATTCGAACTTAAACCTCTTGAACCATTAAAAGAAAAATTTAAAGATTTTAGAGAACCATTAGTTTTCCAAGTTGAACACGAAAGACTAGTCACATCTTTAATTGAAGCTTTATTTAATGAAGCACAAGCTGAAAATGATTTACTTACTAAGAAATTCTTATCTTGGTATTTAGATGAACAATTAGAAGAAGAAGCTAGAAGCGAAAAATTATTAAATGATTATGATCTATACGCTAAAGATGGCGCTGGATTATATATTCTAAATAAGAATTTAGGAAAACAAGAATAGTTTAATATAAAGCCCAATTATCCCCTTTAATTGGGCTTTAACTATGATATTATGAAAAGAATACTTACTACTTTAGTTTTGTTTATGATAGTTCTTTGCATGTCATCTTGTAAAAGAAATGATACTACAATAGAAAATACATACTTAACAGAAACTAAAACATACATTACTACTCAAACTATAGAAAGAATGAATCAAAATCTAGTTGATTCTGATTTTGTTATAGATAAATATGATATATTAGACATTCCTTTTATCTATATGGAAAAACTGTATAGATTGAATAATTATAAAAGAGTAGTTAAAGGTGAAACTGTCGCAAAAAAGATTATCACATATACTCAAGTAATAGATGACGAATTTATTAATAAAGAAGATGAAAAACATTTGATTACCAGATCTAAATCATCATTAGTTAATGTATATTTAGAAGCTTTCTTTTTAAGTGATAGAGTATCATATAGAGAAAAAGAAACAGATGAATTTATAGAATCATCATATATGGATTATGAGAATGTATATGGTACGTTCCCATTTGATTGCGCAATTGAAGGTTTTGAATTAACTAAAGAATCTCTAATAAGCATAGATAGAATTGATGGTGATAGTTATAAATATCTACTAGTTATAGATGGAAATTCATGTTCAACAAGATTAAAAAAACAGATGAAAAAGATGGGTGATTTAAAAGAAGAACCAGTATTTAATAATGTAGAAATAATTCTATCATTAAACATAGATTTTTCACCTATTACAGTTGAATTTAAAGCGACTTATTCAATTAATAAAGCTATAGTTGGAAAGACTAATTGCGTACAAAATTATACTGCGACTTACACTTATTTTGAATAATATTTGTTAGAATAACGAAATCTATTTAAATATAGATTTCTTTTTGTTGTACGCCCTCCATTGAATATTGCTTGGGCACACCGAATTAGAGTTGCATATCTAAGATGGTGCTTAGGAATAATGATATATTTGAAAGATGAAAACTAGAAATAGTCTTTTTTGATATCTTGAGAACATAGCATATCTTATATTAACTATCTTTAAATAATATCTTCGATTGAGAGCGTCTTTTTTTTGTGACAAAACCTGTCACCGCAAAATTATATATTGAATATATAAAAAATGCTAAAATATAAAGTAAGAAAGGTAGTGATTCTATGGATATTGAATTCTATGATACTTTATTTACGTTGTGCGTTTCAGTCAATGATGAAATATTAGAAAAAGAAAAAAATGGAGAATTAACATTCATTGATCATTTTACTTTTCAAATGACATCCTATGTTATTTCTCTGATACATGATAGTGTTACATTGGATGAGAAATCTATTACTAGAGCATTTGTTTATCGCTGTCTAATTGAAATAGTTGCAATTTTACAAATGTATTTTGAAAATGATATTCCATCAGAATCAGAAGAATTGCTAGAATCTTATAATTATTTATGCGAATATAATTCATATAAAAGGTATAAAGATGTTTTAGATGGAAAACAATTCGATTTTAATCAGATTGAAACTAATTTTAAAAATGCCAAAAATAAATATCGTGAAATGATGAATGATAAAAGTAGTAATGAATTCAATCATTTAATTAAATCAAAATTACCATTTCTATTTCAAAACTATTGTTTTGATGAATTGATTAAAGCATATTGCGAAAATCTTTATGATTATTACAAAATTTTAAGTATTTTTGTTCATCCTAATGATTTGTATTTATCGTATCCTATTTTTAAAGAATTAGACTTTAAAGAATTAGAAATGATAATGTTTGATTACGTTGGATTAATCATTACTCATTTTTACAAAAATGGAACATGTAAAAAGAATTTAAAATCTGAGATTAATATTATAGCAACTAATGAATTTAATAATTTTTATTTAAATTGTGC
>CALCVH010000034.1 GCA_937907585.1 uncultured Bacillota bacterium
CTTCAATAATGAGAATTGAAGATAATATAATATATCATCCTTTAATTGAAAAAGTATTATCTCATGATGAAATAATACTAGAATGAAATGGGTAAATATATGAATTATTGAAAAAATCAAAAAATATCATTTGACATTAAATACACTTAAGTGTAAAATAATTCAGGAATAGAAAGTTGAAGGTCCACTTCACACCTGATTTCCGATTTAGGAACTGGGTAAGAAGCTACAAAAAATGATTTTGTTGTGTAAGGTGGACTTTGTCCACTTTTTATTTTAAAAAAATATTTGAGGTGGCTATCATAAAATACGCATATTTACCAAAACCAATTATTAAAGAATTATATCTAGTTAACGAAGCGATTCGTTTTCCAAAAGTTATGGTCATATTAGATGATGGAACTAATTTAGGAGTTCTTGACATCAAGAAGGCACAACAAGAAGCTGATAACAGAAACTTAGATTTAGTATGTATCGCTCCAAATGCACAACCTCCAGTATGCAAGATTTTAAATTATTCTAAATTCAAATATGAAAAGAAGAAAAAAGACAAAGTAGCTCAAAAGAATCAAAAGATTGTTGAACTTAAAGAAATTCAATTATCTCCTGTTATTATGGAACATGATTTTAATACTAAATTATCTCAAGCTCTAAAGTTCCTAGAACAAGGAAATAAAGTTAAAGTTACTATCAGATTATTTAGAAGATACATGAGTTTAAAAGATCAAGCTATTGATATTGTTAATGATTTTGCGCTCAAATGTGGTGAAATTGGTACCACTGAAGGGAAAAAGCCTATTTTAGAAGGAAATACTATTCAATTAATTGTATCTCCACAAAAGAAGAAACCTGCAAAGAAAGAAACTGTTGAAAAACAGGAAGAAAATATAGAAGAGAATAATTAGAAATAAAGGAGAAATAGAATTATGCCAAAAATGAAATCACATGGTGGATCTAAGAAAAGATTCAAAGTCTCTGGAACTGGTAAATTAATCAGAGGACAAGCTTATAGAGACCACTTACACAGCCACAAGAAAGCTTCTGTTAAAAGAGCATTAAAGAGCGACAAAGTTGTTACAACTGCTGACGCTAAAGGAATTAAAAAGGTAGTTCCATATTTATAGGAGGAATAGGAAATGGCTAGAGTAAAAACAGGTGTAACTAATCACGCTAAACATGTAAAAACTTTAAAACTTGCTAAAGGTTATTATTCTGGTAAGCATGCTTTATATAAGAGTGCTCATGAACAAGTAATGCATTCTGGAAAATATGCATTTGGCGATAGAAGAAAGAAAAAAGGTGAATTCAGAAAGATTTGGATTCAAAGAATCAATGCAGCTGCAAGATTAAACGGATTATCTTATTCTAAACTAATGCATGGTCTAGAAGTAGCAAACATCGAAATCAATCGTAAAGTATTAGCTGATATAGCTGTTAATGACAGCAAAGCTTTCACTGAAATTTGTGAAAAAGCTAAAGCAGCTCTATAATAGATTAACTCTTATTTGTTTGGTTTAAAGGCGAGAATTCTCGCCTTTTTATTTAAATATACCTAATTTTTTCTAATAAAATACTTTGAAGTATTTTTATGTATTTAATTTGATTTATTTGTGTTAAAATATTTTATCATAGGGTAGATGAAAACTCTGAATATAATGAGGTATTAACTTATGGAAAGCTACGTCGTTATAACAATACTATCAATTCTATCTTTAGGAGTATTATCTATACTAATTTGGGAGAATGACAGAATTGATAAAAATAGTAAATGGACTTTCTATTTAACATATATAGTAATTGCCTTGGCGGCTTTAGCTGAAATGTTAGGGATTGTTTTTAATGGAAATAGAGACATCCCTATTTGGCTAATTAAGATTGTGAAGCTATTTGATTATATACTAACTCCTCTTGTAGGTGGCGCACTTATTCTTCATATGAAAGATAAGACCATTGTTAAATATATTCTCTATGGAATATTAATATTTAATACATTGTTCCAAATAGTTTCTATATTTACAGGATGGGTTCTTGAAGTAAACGCAGATCATATTTACAGCCATGGAAAACTATATTTCATCTACGCAATTCTTTATTTCAGTTTAATTGTTTTAATAATAATAGAATACATTCTATATGGAAGAAAATTCCAAAAACAAAATAGATTATCATTATATTTTATAATTTCGCTTCTAATCGCAGGAATAATCATTCAAGAATTTACACCTTTTAAAGTAAGAACTATATATATTTCAATGACATTCTCAGTGATATTATTATACGTTCACTTTATTGAGTTTAAACAGGTATCAATGAATGAACAAATTCAACAACAACAATATAAAATTGATACAGACTTTTTAACTGGAGTTTATAGTCGTGCCGCATATTCAGACGATTTAAAATATTTAAATGAAACTCAAATTCCAAAGAATTTAGCGGTATTCCTAATCGATATAAACGGTCTAAAGAAAGTCAACGATTTATATGGTCATGAAGCTGGAGATGAATTAATCTGTGGCGCATGTGAATGCATAAAAGATGTTTTTGGTTATAATGGAAAGATTTATAGAATTGGTGGAGATGAATTCGTAGTATTCAAAAAGATGGATAAGGATGATGCGATATTATCTATTGGCGATCTCAACATGAAAACAGCTGAATGGAAAGGAAAATTTTCAGATAATCTAAGCGTTTCTGCGGGATGCGCATTATCGATAGAACATCCTGAATTATCAATGGAAGAGCTAACTAAGATAGCCGATAAAGAGATGTATAAATCTAAAAATGAGTATTACAGAAGAAACGGCTTAGACAGAAGAAGATACTAATAACTATATAATAAAAACCACATTGATTGTGGTTTTTATTATGCATATTTACTTTTTATATATTCATCTATCGCTTGAGCGGCAGTTTTTCCTGCGCCCATAGCGAGTATTACAGTCGCAGCGCCTGTTACAGCATCTCCTCCTGCATATACACCTTCTTTAGATGTTTTTCCAAATTCATCTGTAATTATACCACCATGTTCATTGGTATCTAATCCAATAGTTGTAGCTTTTATTAGTGGGTTTGGACTAGTTCCAAGCGCCATAATTACTGAATCCATTTTTATAGTATGTTCTGAACCCTCTATTTTAATAGGGCGTCTCCTTAGAGAACTATCTGGTTCACCAAGTGTCATATCTACTACTTCAATCTCTTTAACGTTTCCAAATTCATCTCCGATTATTCTTGTAGGATTTGTGAGCGTTTTAAAGATGATTCCTTCTTTCATGGCGTGTTCAATTTCTTCTTTACGCGCAGGAAGTTCGTCTAATGAACGTCTATAAATAATATAAACATTTTCAGAACCTAATCTTTTTGCGACTCTACACGCATCCATCGCAACGTTTCCACCACCAACTATCGCAACGTTATTACCTAATAAAATTGGAGTATTAGAATCCTTTTTATACGCTTTCATAAGATTGGTTCTAGTTAGTATCTCATTAGCTGAAAAAACACCTTTTAAATTTTCTCCAGGTATACCCATAAACTTAGGCAGCCCCGCACCGCTCGCAATATAGACTGCATCATATTTATAATCGTTTAAAAGCTCATCAATCGATAATACTTTACCAATTACCATATTAGTTTCTATATCAACACCTAGTTTAGATAAATTTTCTACTTCCTTTTTAACTATAGATTTAGGAAGCCTAAATTCAGGAATTCCATAAACTAATACGCCACCAGCTTCATGTAACGCTTCATAAATAGTTACTTTATATCCCATTTTCGCTAAATCACCAGCGCATGTTAATCCTGATGGACCGCTTCCAATTACCGCGACTTTATGTCCGTTATATTCTTTAACATTTATAGAACTATTTGAATATTTATTATGATAATCCGCAACAAATCTTTCAAGCCTTCCTATCGCTACAGCTTCACCCTTTGTTCCTCTAATACATTCTTTTTCACATTGTGTTTCTTGTGGACAAACTCTACCACACACCGCAGGAAGAGAAGAAGAATTATATATAATATTAAAAGCTTCTTCAAATTTTCCTAGAGATACATTATTTATAAATTTTGGAATATTAATCTTAACTGGACATCCAGTCATACATTTAGGATTCTTACAGTTTAGACACCTTTTTGCTTCATCGATTGCGATACTTTCAGTATATCCTAGTGCGACTTCATCAAAGTTTTTATTTCTAATATTTGGATCCTGTACAGGCATTGGATTTTTTGTTAAAGACATATTAGGCATAATTAGTTTGCCTCCTTATTAAATAAGTTACAATGTTTTTCTCTAGCGTGTTTTTCAAATTCTTGATACTGTCTATTTCTAGACATCGCTTCATCAAAATCAACTAAAAATCCATCAAAATCAGGTCCATCAACACAAGCGAATTTAGTCTTACCACCAATAGTTAATCTACATCCACCACACATTCCTGTGCCATCAATCATAATTGGATTCATTGATACAACTGTTTTAATATTATATCTTTTAGTCAGCTCAACAACAAACTTCATCATAATAAGTGGACCGATAGCGATAACTTCATCATATTTTTCACCACTTAATATTAGACTTTCAAGCGCGTTAGTAACGAGACCTTTTTCACCAGTCGATCCATCATCAGTCATTAACTTAAATGTGTTTGAACAATTTCTAAATTCATCTTCAAGTATTACTAAATCCTTATTTCTAAAACCTATAATAGATGTGACGTTAGCACCACTTTCATATAGTTTTTTTGCGACAGGATAAGCGATAGCGCATCCAACACCACCACCAATTACCGCAACATTTTTTAATCCTTCTATTTCAGTTGGATTACCTAATGGTCCAACAAAATCAGATACATAATCGCCTTCATTAAGATCATTTAATTCCATAGTTGTTGCGCCAACAACTTGAAATATTATTCTAACCGTTCCTTTTATTCTATCAAATCCAGCGATAGTTAAAGGAATTCTTTCACTATCATCATTAGGTCTAACAATTATAAACTGACCTGGTTCAGCTTTTTTAGCGATATATGGAGCATCTATCTCCATTAAAGTAATAGTAGGATTTAAAATCTTTTTTTCAACTATTTTATTCATAACAATCTCCAATTATCTAGTGTTGGTTACTTTAAAAATTGGTTCATATAGCGGTTCATTCAGGTTAACTTTTACAATATTTAATGTAACAATCGATTTTTTTAATATTATTTCATCATTTACTTCTATATCAAAACTTTCTCTACCATCAATCTGTAAAGATGGAAGATATTCACTCTTTAATTCTTTAACTAAAGATATGCTTATTTCATCATCTCCATCTACAACTAGTGATGTGATTGTCCTGAGCTGTGGACAAATAGGCGTCAATACAAAACTATTCGCTGTCGATATAAGAAGTGGCCCACCTGATGATAAAGAATAAGCGCTTGATCCAGTTGGAGTAGATACATTTAATCCATCAGCGTAAAAAGATGTATCATGCATTCCATTTAATTTGATCTTTAGATGTAACATCTTTAAACTTTTTCCTCTATATAGTGATACTTCATTAAACGATAATATATCTTTAATAACTTTACCATTTCTATAGATATATCCTGATAACGCAATCCTTTTTTCTACCTTATATTCATTATTTATAATAGAAGAAATAATCCTTTTATATTCATTAGGTTTTCCTTCAGATAAACATCCAACTCTTCCAAGATTTATGCCTAAATATTTTAAATTATATTTACTATATTCATAGGCTTTATTTAGGATTGTTCCATCGCCACCAAGAACCAAACAGAAATCAATTTTATTAATTTCGTCTAATATTAATTCACGTCCCATATTGATTTCATTAAATAATTCACTTTCAAAATAGATGTTAAATCCATTAGATAATAAATAATTAGAAACTTCTTTAGTGTATGAAAGATCTTGATCTTTTTTTCTATTCAATAAGATTAATATGTTCATAGTTCACCTAGCGCTTTATTATTTCAAATATATTATAACAATCTTTAATCTTTTTTATTATACTTATTCTTTATTTTTCTATGATGTTTTCATATTTTTATCAAAATATTTGATAATTGTAGTAAAATAA
>CALCVH010000035.1 GCA_937907585.1 uncultured Bacillota bacterium
TAGAATCAGTTATTATATCACTAATTGTATCTGTAACAGGTTCTTCTGTTTTAATAATGGTACTAGATTCTTTTGTAGTAGGTTCTTCCATAGTTGTGGTTATTATTCCTTTTGTTGTTTTAGATTCTTTAGTTACTAAATCAGTAGATGTAGTAGAACTTTTAGTTGTGTTCAAGTTAAAATACTTACATCCAGTAAGTAAAACACATATAACAACAAATATTAAAATGATAGAACCTAACAACATTTTTTTCATATAATTAACTCTCACACAAAATATATTACCATAATAAAAGGTAGAAAAAAATAGTAAACTATTTTTATTTACGCTTAAAATAGTTCACTATCCTTATTGCATTCTTACCACTTTTTTAAAATTGTGGCAGTTTTGCAATGAAATTAATTATTTTTCATATTGTTTCTTAATACTTGATATTCACTATATATTTCTTCTTTTAATTCATCTTTAAATTGTTCTATAAAAAATATTAGGTTGCTGGTGGGAAATAAAGAATTAAATCCATCTTTAATATCAGCCCAGCTTTTTTCATAACTATTTGAATTTAGTCTGTTTGTTTTAAATATGAATTTCAAAAAGATTTAGGCTTATCTTTGAATGTATTATACATACGAATTGACAAATCTCTTTTTTGCTTATTAGTAGGATTTTGAATCTCATCGAGTGCATGATCAATATTCGAAGCATTAAAATAAAGATAAATTTTTTTATCAATTAATATTTTGTTAATATTGTTTCGTTTGTTTTTATTTCTCTTTATAATTTCCTCTTTATTAATTGCTTCTATTCTATCTAAATAATACTTTATTCTGTTTATATTATTATTTTCTACGATATATTTATCTGAAATATAACAGCCGTCCATATCACAAACTTGTACGATTTCATCAAAGTCATCTATCCTGTATGCTTTTTCGTTTTCTAATAATTTTTGAATATCATTCCTATAATTATTCTGATAGTTTTCTTCAGATAATTTATCGCAATTGAAAGGAATGATAGTCAATTTATTTGAATCAAATAACTCATTAAATAATGATAACCGTAGCTTATCGAAAGGGCCTTCAACGAGAAATAAACATTTTATCATCTAAAAGACTGCCTTCCACATTCATACTCGCAATTATATCTTCTGTGCTAATCAAATCAAACAGGTGATAATTATTTGTATCAGGATTAGCGATTAATCTATAATATAAATCTCTTAAATTATTATGTCCTTTAACATTAGTCAATTGAATAAATACTTCTTTTGGGTTGGTAGTAGTAAAGAAAATACTTTTATAATTTATTTTCTCTAATATTCTTAAATTATGTGATGTGAACATTAGTTGCCCATTAGAGAAATTATCAAACGCATATATTAGTTCTCCAAGTAAATATTCAAATACTCCACTATCAATTTCATCTATAGCTATTAAACAGCCTTCATTCGAATATGCTTCAATTAATCCACTTAATATAGATATTATTTTTTTAATACCATTAGATTCATGTATAAGTGGAATAACATGTCCATTTTTTTTACCAGCTATTACAAAAGAAACATAATCACTATCCACTTCATTTACAACCGCTATATCTTTAGGCATAACTATTTCTACATAATAATTTGGTATAATGTTCGGCAATACCTTGTTTATTGTTTTAACAATATTTGAAAAGACTATAAATTGATTTTTTGGTAATTTACTATAATATGTAAATGGAACAAATATATCACCACATTTAATGATCATATGCCTATTATCATTTTCATTTATAATTGATTCTTGTTTAAACCTAAATCTAATTCCAACATTAGGATTTTCATTAAAATAATTAATAGAATAAATAGATAATCTAGACGATGCGAATATATTTAAAGATAATACAATCCAATAATATGATTCAAGAGATTTATTATTGTTTATGATTTCAATTAATTTTGAATTGAAAATGGTTGAATAAGCTCCTCCTATTGTATTATTAGTTTCATATCTAGTAATTAATTTATATGTATTTCTGTATTCATTTTTCATTTTATTTAAAAATTGATTATTTATATTATCCGGATATGAAAATTTATATGTTATATTATCTTTAAAATTATCTTTATATGATAAGGATTCTTCCATAATAAAAATCCTATGATCATCAACACCAAGTTTAACATCATATTGAACATAGTAATAATTATTATCAAAGTTAATTAAAAAATCAGCTCCAATGCTATAAGAATCTTTTTCAAACATACAATAATCAGTATGTGTATCATTTAACGAATTTCCAGATAATAATATTTGAATAACTCTAAGTGCGTTTAATGCACTAGTTTTCCCGCTTCCATTTTGGCCATATATACCAAGAACATTTTTAAAATCATCTGGATCTATATCACCTCTTTGTACTCTCTTTTTTTCTGAATAAAAGATTTCACCATCTTCTATATTTTTAAAATTATGCATTCTTAATGATTCTAGTCTAACTATTCCTATATTATTCATAGATTCCTCCTACATATCAATTATACTATATTTTTTAAATTTCAATACATTTTGTTTCGATTTTTAATTATTAATAATATAAAAAAGACTCAAAAATTCGTTTTTGAGCCTAATTATTATTTAATTGATATTCTACGTCTGAGAAACTAATATTTAATAAATCACTTATATCAGAAGTATTATCTAGCCATCTAGATATATCATCTTTTCTTATAATCAGAGGCATTCTTTCATGAATGAATGATATGTTATCATCAGCACATCTAGTAATAATCGAGAATACTGGAATTCTATTTTCTATTCTATAAATACCAGCTAAATAAATAACATTATCATTTTTTGATTTTATAGAATATTTATTTTTCTTATTTCCTTCCCATTCATAATAGTTAGACGCTGGTATAACACATCTTCTATTTTTAATTCCATCAATGAATAATTTCTTTTGATATATGGTTTCACATTTAGCATTTATTATAGTGGTTTTATTTATAGAATATCCCCATTTCATTTTAAAAGAATCAGCTTCTAGATTCCTGTTATTACAAATAACTGGAACTATATCGCCAGGAAATATTTCTCCACTAGTTTTTAAACCTTCTTTATTTTTTATTTTTTCAATGATGGCTTTTATTTCTTTTGAATCATCATCGATAAAATATCTTCCACACATATATCCCCTATTAGTTTTGTTTTATAAATATTTATTACTTCCAAATAGTAGGTACACCATCTACATAATGCCAGTATTTTTTCCTATTATGCAAAGGCTTAGTTTCTTTATACATAACAACTTTTCTTTTATATGAACGAAAATATTTATCCTCATATAAATTATAATTATCTTTCAAATAGATTTTCAATTTATGACAATGTTTAAATGCTCTATTTCCAATATATGTTACACTATCCGGAATGGTTATTGATGTCAGAGATGAACAGCCTTCGAATGCATGCCATCCTATTGATGTGACGCTATCTGGGATAGTGATTGATGTTAGAGATGAACAACATGAAAACGCAAACCATCCAATTAACGTAACGATATTTGGAATTGTGATTGATTGTAGAGATGAACATTTGTAGAATGCACCATCTCCTATTGACATGACACTATTTGGAATTGTTATTGATTGTAAAGATGAACAACCAGAAAGTGCTTCTATTCCTATTGAAGTTCCACTTGTTATTACAACTTCTTTTAATTCATCATTTTTGATATATACTGCTGCAAAAGCTGGGATAGTTGCGGTTTCTATAGAACAACCAAAGAATGCAGTTTTTTCTATTGATGTTACACTATCAGGAATTGTGATTGATGTTAGAGAGGAACAATTATAGAATGCCCAACCTCCTATTGATGTAACACTATTTGGAATAGTTATTGATTGTAGAGATGAACAATTATAGAATGCTTCATTTCCTATTGATGTAACATTATCTGGGATAGTGATTGATGTTAGAGATGAACAATAACGGAATGCAGCATATCCTATTGAGGTTACACTATTTGGGATAGTGATTGATGTTAGAGATGAACAACCTACAAATGCACATTCTCCAATTGATGTGACACTATTTGAAATAGCTATTAATGTTAGAGATGAACAACCAGAGAATGCTCCAATTCCTATTGATTTAACACTATCTGGAATAGTTATTGATGTTAGAGATTTACAATTATAGAATGCTCCAAATGGAATATATGTACTTCCTGTAATTGTTACATTTTTAAGGGATGATGGAATATAGTATGCGGAGCTTGTTATTGAAGATGTACTAGAACCATAATAAGATTGTGTAGTTGCAGTACCTCCTGCATAACTACTAGTTCCAAATATATATCCAAATGGATATTGATAAGCATCATATCGGATATGTTCTTTATCACCTACAAAAGGTAGTGTGATAGATTCAAGAGATGAACAACCAGAGAACGCATATTCTCCTATTGATGTGACACTATCTGGTATTATTATTGATTGTAAAGATGAACAGTCACGGAAAGCATAACTTCCTATTGATGTTACTAATAAATTTTCAATTATTTTAGGTATAGTAACATCTGTTTCTTCGCCAATATATCTTGTAATTATTATAGAATTGCCATCATCAGATTTTTTATATTCAAAACTATTAACATCCGTTTCTTTTTCAACAATTGAACCATTTTGTTCTAAGAATCTCATTTCCATAATAAACGCCTTATAATAAGTTATATTATTCCTCTTTCTTTTTTATAAATATGAACTTTAATTAGTGATATTATAACCATTATTAAACTTATTAAGAGTATAATTCCTGAAATACCTAAAGAAAAATATAGTTTAATTTCTTTATATAATTCTATACCAAATAAATTATTTAATTGATATTCAAATAGACGTTCAATAAAAACAATATTTAATAATGCTGAAGTAAATGATGTAATCATTATCGCTCTAGACATTATATTAAATGCTTCACTTTTAAAAGCTCGTTTAAATGTGAAACCAAATAAAAAGATAATACCGAAAGCAATCAATAAATCTATCCATATTCCATAATCTACTATTGGATCATCTAAAGATAATATATTAGAGATTAGGAAAAGAATTGCGATTGGTATTAATAATAACGCAATATTTCTATATGTAATTATTTGATCTTTTTCATCGGTATCTATCTTTTTTGCGTAAATGAATCTGGCGATACCGATTACTATTGTGTATATACCAGCTATGATTCCTACTAAACCATTTTTAAAACTGGTTTGTGTATATATTCCAAAAACCATTTTAAAAATGCCTATTAATACGATGATTATTCCTGCTGCATAGCTGGTAAATACTTCAAAACCTTTGCTTCTCATTATTTGTTGATTGATTCTCTAAATTTATTGTATTTTTCTAATAATTCTTCAGAAATTGAAGGTGGTATTTTAGCGAATGCTTTTTCAAACATCTCTCTAGTTAGAGGGATAGCGACTCTTGAATTTCTTGCTTCTATTTCTTCTAAAGCTAATCTACAGGCTTCTTCAACTATACCAGAGATATCAGCGCCACTATAATATCCGGCTTTTACTTCCTTCTTACCAAGTGGAGTATCAACTACTACTTTTCTATTAGTCATATTCACTATATCTTGTAAAGTAAAACCTTCTTCTAAATGGTAAGTTTCTGTACCATTAGTTTTGATTGTAGGAAGTTTAGATTTAATAATAGCTTCTATTGCTTCATCATCTGGTGGTGTAACATGCACAAGATGACTAAATCTCTTATATCTTAAATAAGCAGGATCTATAACGTCTGGTCTATTTGTAGCCGCAACCATAATTCTTTTTGTACCATTTACACCAAATCCATTGATTCTTTGAAGAAGTTCAGTTGTGACCGCAGCCTTATAATCTTTTGTATCATCTCCTCTTTTGCTGAAGATTGATTCGCATTCATCAACAAAAAGTACTGCGCCATCAGGAGATGCGTCTATTTCTTGGAATAATTGTTTAACTGCTTGTTCAGATTCACCAACATATGATTTAAAAATATCTGCTGGTGTTACAACGAACAAAGGTAGCTGCATCTTATTTGCGAGCGCTTCAGCGAACATTGTTTTACCAGTTCCTGGTGCGCCATACATTAGTATTCCTAGTCCACCTTCCATTTTATAATGTTTAAGAAGTTCAGGATTTTCAGCCATAAACGCAAAAGACTTAACTAATTCTTTTACGTTATTTAATCCTTTTACATCATCAAAAGTAGTATTTGGAATACTAGAACTCATAACTGAACCATATGATGCGGCTTTCGCTAATAATCTTTTATAGTTATCAGCGTATACCTTCTTTTCTTCATCATCTATAGTTCTTTCACTGATACTTTTAGCGCAGCTTGCGGCGTTAGAATATCCAGTTCTTAATAATCTTTTATCTTCTAAAGAGATATCGTTTCTATCTTTATATTTATGAAGAACGCTTCTTATATTGTTAGTCGCTTCATTAAAGCGACTTTTAAGTTCGTCAATTGATAAAGAATCGGTATCTTTTCGATCTTTATTGCTGCCAATATCCATAATAACTCCTATGCGATATCATCAATATTAGAACCTGATCCAGTATTTGTTGATGTTGAAGTAGTATCACTCACTGGTTCATTATTCATGTTATCAGTATCATTGAATCTCTTAGCGAACTTATCTAATACTGCGCCATTAGATTCGCTTCTTCCGAGTCCTTTACCTTTTTGATCTAATTTAGCGTTTAACTTTTTAGCGTTTTCAAAAGAACCTCTCATAGACAACATCGCTTTTCTCATCTCAGTTGACATAACAGTTGATGTTTCAATAGTAGAGTTGATTCTAAAGATTAATGATTTAATACGGTTAACATTGTTTCTTTGTGCTTTTTTAATCTGTCTTCTTTGTTTCATTCTCGCAAAGAAACCATAATTAGTTTTTAATTGTTGTTGAGTCATCTGTTCGCTAAATAATAGATTATCATCCATAATCATCATAGCGTCATTGAATAAAATCTCAACATCTTGGAATGTTTCCTGCATTTCAATGATATCTTCAAAGATTTCAGATACAACTAAGAAATTAACCATTAATTCAGTTCTATAATCATCTTCTCCATATCTAGCTTTGTAAGCTTGAGCTCTTTCATAAACTCTTTTTTCACAATCGTTTAATCTTTCTTTGTTTTGAGCACGTCTAAATTCAATTTCTTCTTTAGATCTAGTTACTTGTTTTACAGGTTCGTTATCTACCTTTTTAACTTGTTGATTTTGATAGTTTGGCATAATTATCTCCTTGCTTATTATTAAATATTATTTTCTAAAAATTCTCTAATTTTCTTCTTTTCTGATTCATTATTATAGAACCAGTTATAAGTATAGATGTTATAGAACTTCCATCCATTTTGTTTGAGGATATTATAATACCTACAGTTAATATCTAGATACTTTTTACCACTTATATCCTTTTCTGCCCATAAGCCACATAAAGCCTTTGAATAGTCGCTAGATAATATTGCGATAGGTATTCTAATAGATCCTTTAGTTACACCATAGTTATATACTATTCTAGTTTTATCTATTCCGATAGATTCAAGGTATTCACTAATATTCTTATAGAATGTATTAGGTTCTTCTTGAATAAATTGTTCCTTACCGAATTTAGATAGTTCTCTAGATATAAATAGATATTTTTGAATGAATTCAACATTCTTATTAGTTATATCTTCTGGATTTATTGAATGGACTACATAAATCTTTGATTTAGATCTAGTAACGGCTACGTTAAATATACAATCTCCAAATTCTCTATTTAATTCACCAAATGATTGAGATATGAATCCACCTTTATTCTTGCCATATGTTAAAGATAAAATCATATGGTCACATTCTTGTCCTTGAACTTTTTCAATAGCTTTTACAAAGAATACTTTTTCAGGAACATCTAAAATATTTGTTAGTTTTCTAATTCTTTCATAAAGAACAGAATCCGCTTTGATTAAATCTAAAATCAAATCTCTTTGGCTTTCACCAAATGCGACAACACCTAATGTAACAGCTAATTTATTTGTTTCAGGATTATAGTATCTATCAAAATGGTTTTTGATTATCTCAACTACCTTTTTAGCTTCAGGATAGTTTTCACCAAATTCACATATTCCATTTTCGATATAGATATCTTCAATTCCCAAATCATCCTTTTTAGGATTGAAAGTAGGGAATGTACGCATAAACGGATAATATTTTTCTTGAGAGAATTTGATTAGTGATTCAGTCTTACTTCTATAGTGACACTTTAGTTCATATGTCTTAAGCAATTTTGAATTTAACGCTATCGCTAAGGCCGATTCTTCCTTAGATAATATTTCATCATTATCAAATTCTGTATCAACTTCTTTTATTTTGAAGTGCTTGATTGGAGGCATCTGCCACTCATCACCTACTATAATGCATTGTTTAGCCCTATATAATAGTGGTAACATCTCTACAGGTAACATCTGTGATGCTTCATCGATTATTACTGTATCAAACGATTCATAATCATCTCTCACAAATAGTAATGATGCGGTCGAAGGCGATAAAATGAAATTTCTCTTAAGTTTTAATAAAACTTCTGGTTCATTTTTAAATAATAATCTTAGATTCTTTTCAGCTTTTTCATTATATAGCGCTCTATAGATTTCATCATGTTCATTGATATAAGACATTAATGTATCTTCATTCTTTAGAACATTTAATTCTTCTATTTCGCCATATAACTCATATAGTTTATTAGTATCATCTTCTAAAGATAAAGCTATTTGATTCATGAAATCAGAATATTTAGTGATCTTCGCTTTAATTAAATCATTATATAAAGATCTCATTATTATATTCTTAAATTCGTTCTTTTCATCGATATAGAAATCTAAATTAGAAACATATCTTTCAACCACTATCTTAACATCTACTAATTCATTAAATCTAACATCTTTAACTATATTAACGAATCTATCGTATGAAGATAATAATTCACGGTTCTTAACTTCGCTAATAAATGATTTAATCATTTCAAAAGTCATATCACAATCAGCGTATACATAATAATTATCATCAAACATTGGACGTAATCCATTTAATAAATCAGTAGATTTCTTAATTAATTTAGATAAAGTATCTTTATTATTCTTAACGAATGTTAAAAAGTTATAAACCTTATCTACATTTTTAGAACCTAGTTCTATTAAACCTAGTATAGTTTTTGCGAATACTTCTCTATTTTGGACTTCAATTCCTAAAGCTATTTCATCTACAAGGTTATTAAATCTAGTTGAAATAATTAAATCGCTTAAAACATTATTTAAATCAGATATAGTGTAGTTATCTTGTTTTAATAAGCTTGCTAAAGAAGTGATTTTCTTATAATTATTATCCACAAGTGATAATACAGTCTTAATATTTTCATTATATCTAATTAGAACTTTTAATGTAGCGTATAAACTATCATTTAATTCTTTTTGAATAATTCTAGATATATTAGATTTATTAGCTGATATTTCTTTTATAGTATTTAAATAAGAATTATAAGCTATAACTGAATCGCATATTTCATCAAATGTTACATCATCTAGATAACTAAATCCTTTTAATTTCTTATATGCGTTATTTGCGCTAAAGTTAAAGAATTTAATCTCTTTTCCTTTATTCTTTAGACAAATATTATAACTAGATTCAATAAAGGTTAATGTTTCACTATCTAAATCTTTTTTGAATACTCTATAGAAATCGTTTAATGATTTTTCTTTTTCGTTTTCTAGATTACTAATTAATTCTATAAATGATTTTAATTTTAATACATCTTTTTCTTCTAGATAGTAACTATTATTATTCTTTAAGTACTCAAGATTAGAATTAATTAGTTCTAGTTCATCTTTAGATAAATCAGATATTAATTCTATATTCTTTAAAAACATTTGATAATCAATTAGCTTATTAAATTCTATATCTACATCTTTAACTACTCTATCTTTAATATTTAGATAATCAACAAGCGCTAGATATAAATTTTTATAATATGAATCTAGATTATTAATATTTAGTATTTGTTCAACTTGAATCTTATTAATATTGTTTTCTAAAAACCAAACTAAACTCATTAAAGTTAGATTATCAAATTCAATATTATTATCTTTTATAAGATTATATATTTCTTCAAGATAACTTCTAGCGGAATTGAAATCATCATAAACTTTTTCTTTATCCGCACCATACTTGATATTGAAATATGGGCACTTCTTAATAGAGTGAGTATATTTGTTAGTTAATATTTCAAGTAATGAACTAATTGAGTCAATATTATTCTTTATTAAATCAAAATCATTTTTAGATATTATAAATGCTTTATCTTTATCAATTAAATGTAATAATTCAAGATTTGAATCATATTTATAATATTCTAATAACGCTTTATAGAATGAATCTTCTATTAAATCATTATCATTTGTGAATTCATAATATTTAGTTATTGAATCAAAAATCTTATTAGATGCGCTCTCTTTTAATTCACAATCTCTATTTTTATTATGATTTTGATAATCTTTTTTAAGTTCATAAATTCTCTTTAATTCTTTTTTGATTTTAGATGGAGAAATATTTGCGGCTTGTGATTCTGTTTCAGCTTCTAGAAGTAAAGAAAAGTTTCTTATATTTTCAGGAAGCTTCGCATATACTTCAGTCATCGCAGATATCTTTTTACTAGAAAATAACACTTTCTTACCATGCGAAATTAAACTTGAAATCATATTGGCGATAGTTAAGGTTTTTCCAGTTCCAGGAGGGCCCTTAATAATCATTGAATTACCTATTAATGAATCATGAACTATTTCTTCCTGAATAGAATCATATGGAAGTATTAAATCAAGTGAACTTACATTAGTATTTTTAATAGGTTCAGAATCATTCTTTAAAAATATCTTTTGAACGTTATCGCTTAAATATACTTTATTATAATGATTCTTTAAATCATAATACATGCATATA
>CALCVH010000036.1 GCA_937907585.1 uncultured Bacillota bacterium
ATGATAGTAATCTGACAAATGTTGGATTTTTTGTATTATGATAAGTGTTTAATAGTAATTTTCGGGAATCAAATACAATTTCCTAGTCAACAAAAAAATAAGCGGTTCCCCGCTTATTGTATTGTTTGTAAAACTATTTTAGATAAGTTACATTAATGGTTCCAACTGTTGTTGATAGGTTTACAGCAAAAGCTCCTACTCCAATTGTTTCATTTTCGCCCATTCCTGTCTTTTTAGTTAAGGTATAATCTGATTTCTTTCCATTTAACGAGATATCAATATCTCCAGTTGTGACTGTGATATTTAACGCTTTTTTAACTTCGGCATTAAAGTATTCTACATCTCCAGTTGTAACTTCTACATTAATATTATCAGAAGTGATATTTTCTAGTGTAACAGATGATGCGTAACCTACTAATTTAACTTTTTCAGCGAATGTTGATGATTTAACATCGTAAGATCCAGAATGTAAGTCAGAAGAAAAGTCATTTATTATAGAATTAGATACTTCTATATTACCAGCTGTTGATTTAAGTTCTAGAGCGCCTGACGTTTCTATATCATCAATATTAATGTTTCCGCTAGTTAATTCAACCTTTCCGCTAGTTAAATTTACGTCTTCTAGTTTAATATTTCCAACATTTACTTTAACGTCTATTTCTATTTCATAAGTTTCAGGAACGTATACTATAGTTTTTGGAGTTGTAGTAAATGTTCCTTTTACAAAGCCTTTTCTACTATCTTTTCTTCTAACAACTAAAGATCCTGTTTGGTTGTTCATAGTTATAACGTAAGTATATTTTCCTTCAATTTCAGAATATTCAAAATATAGATTTTCTTCTTCTGTTGATTTGATTGTTACATCGCATGCACTATCTTCTAAAGTCACCTTTTTAACTTCTGTTTCTACATTGTATGTTGTTGTGGATAAAGCTTTTTTACATCCTGCTAGAGCGAACACAAAGACAAAGATAGACAGTATTAAGAATAATTGTTTTTTCATAAAACACCTCGCCATAACAATAGTTTATCATATTTCTTTGAAAATATGGATATTTTCATATATAATATTTTATTGTAAAAATAAGAACAAAGAGAGGCACAACTTATGGAACAATACTCTGATCAAGAACTAGCCAGAAGAGCGAAGTTAGAAAAACTACAGGAACTTGGAATAGATCCTTACGGACATAAATTCGAGAAAACTCATTATAGTAAAGAAATTAAAGAAAAATATAAAGGTATGACTCACGAAGAATTAGAAGCGATGAACGAAATTGTTTCTATTTCAGGAAGAATCATGTTTATTAGAAAAATGGGTAAAGCTAGTTTCTTTACAATTAAAGATAGAGAAGGCTTAATTCAAGTATATATAAAAATAGATAATGTTGGCGAAGAACAATATTCACTCTTTAAAATGGCTGACGTTGGCGATATCTGTGGAGTTAAAGGAAAAGTAATGGTTACTCAAACTGGTGAAATTACTGTTTTCTGTCAGGAATATACACATCTAGTTAAGTCTTTAAAACCACTTCCTGAAAAATATCATGGTCTAACTGACACCGAAGAAAGATATAGAAAAAGATACTTAGATTTAATCATGAATGATTCTTCTATGACAACAGCTGTTTTAAGGCCAAGAATCATTAAAGAAATGAGAGATTATCTAGATAAAGAAGGATTCTACGAAGTAGAAACTCCGGTTCTTCAAGTATCTAGAGGCGGCGCAAGCGCTAGACCATTCATAACTCACCATAACGCATTAGATATGGATATGTATTTAAGAATAGCTACTGAAATTCCACTAAAGAAGCTTTTAGTAGGTGGAATGGAAAGAGTATATGAAATTGGTAGAATCTTTAGAAATGAAGGTGTAGATACTAAACATAATCCTGAATTCACTACAATCGAACTTTATCAAGCATATGGCGATTTACAATCTATGATGGATTTAACTGAAGGTTTATTCCATGATATAGCAAAAAAGATATTTGATAAAAATGAATTTGAATACTGTGGTAACGTTATAGACGTTTCTAAACCATTCAAAAAAATATCAATGTGTGAAATCATCAAAGAACAAACTGGAATTGATTTTAAAAACAATAATTATACATTAGAAGAAGCAAAAGAATTGGCTAAGAAACACAATATTAAAGTTGAACCTCATTTCACTGTTGGCCATATAATCAACGCTTTCTTTGATGAGTTCTGTGAAAAAACATTAATTCAACCAACATTCTTAACTGGACATCCAATCGAAATCTCGCCATTAACCAAAGAAGATCCAGAAGACAAAAGATTTGTTCAAAGATTTGAATTATATATATGCGGAACTGAATATGCGAACGCATATACAGAATTAAATAATCCACAAGAACAAAGAAAGAGATTCGAAGAAGAATTAAAAGAAAGAGAAATGGGAAACGACGAAGCTGGAGATATCGATGAATCATTCTTAGAAGCTCTAGAATATGGTATGCCTCCTGCAGGTGGTATAGGTATAGGAATCGATAGATTGTGCATGTTCTTTACTGGCAGTGCATCTATTAGAGACGTTCTTCTTTTCCCTCATATGAAAAATATAGATGGCGCAAAGAAGATTGAAGCTCAACCTCTTCCTAAAACAAATGAACCAATTGATTTTTCTAAAGTAGAAATAGAACCTTTATTTAGTGATTTCGTTGATTTTGATACTTTCAGTAAATCTGACTTCCGTGCAGTTAAAGTATTAGCTTGTGAAGCTGTACAAAAGAGTAAAAAACTGCTCAAGTTTACTTTAAACGATGGTAGCGGTGTTGAAAGAACTATTTTAAGTGGTATTCACGCATATTATGAGCCAGAAGAACTTATAGGAAAAACGTTAATCGCAATAACTAATTTACCACCACGTGCGATGATGGGAATTGATTCTTGTGGAATGTTGTTGTCTGCGATTCATAGCGAAGAAGGCGAACAAAAACTACATTTATTAATGGTTGATGATCATATTCCTGCTGGCGCAAAATTATATTAAAAAATATAGACCTGTTTGATTGATGCAAACAGGTCTTTCTTTACTTATATATAATATATGTTATAACAAGTCTAGTTCTAAGAAATCAGCGAAATCGATAAACTGATCGCTAATCGTTATTTCTTCGGTCTTTTTTGATTGTTTTTCAAGTTCATCTTCGATTTGATTAACTTGAGATTTTGTTAGTTTTTTTCTATACACAATAGTTGAATTAAGATGATCTAATAATGTTGATAGTAATTCGTTTTTTTCTTCAAATATTGTGTCTAGTTCATCTGTCCTTAGATATAAATATAGATTAAGATCATAATCTAATAATTCATCTACATCATCATTAAAAGATTCTTCTAAAAATCTTTTGATGTGATCTAGACAAGAATAAAGATAGTGAAAACCTATGGAAAAGATATCTTCTATCGTTTCTTTGTCTTCTCCTTCTATTTTCATATCTTTTTCAACAAAGTGATTTAATACAACAAATACAGGATGCAGTAAATCGTAGGTTAGTGTAACTTTCTTTTCAAGAGGTTCTAAAATATAATTGTTTTCAATATTAAAATGAATGTAATCTTCTTTTAAATCCATGTTTCCTCCTATTGAAAAAGGAGTTTTTATGCTCCTTTTTATTAAATACTAGTCGTCGTATAAATCTTCGTATTCGTCCATGATGTCGTTGTATTTTTCTTCTTCTCTATCGCTTTCATCGTCATCATAGTCGTCATTATCTTGGTCGTGATCAAAGTCAGGCTCGTAATTGTCGTAATTTCTGTCGTCGTCTTCATCTTCTTCAGCGTCGTAATCAGCGTTTTCATATGATTCATCTTCTTCATCATTAACGTTGTTATCATCATCGTCTTCTTCTTCGCTAAAGAGTTCTTCTTGACGTTTAGCTCTCTTTGGTTTTCTTTTTGGTTTAACTTCTTCATCTTCTTCAGATTCATCAGCGACGTGTTCACTATAGAATTCTGTATCTAAAGCTTCGAGTTTTTGATTCTTTTTAAGATCCCATAAATCTTCACCACAATATAAGAAGTCTCCGCTTGCGGTGATGTCAGTATAAAATTGAGCTATATGAGCTTTTCTTTCTTCTTCATCAAAGCCTTTTATCTCACAAACTTTATTATATAAATCTAAGAATGTGGTTTTTTCTGTATTAGGTTGTGATTGAATATCTATGGCAATTTCAACCATTGACATTAAACTATAGTCTTTCATATTTCCCCCAGCACTAATTATTCTACAATAAAATCATATTTTTAGAAATCACAATTATTTGGTGTTCTTGGATATGGAACAACATCTCTAATGTTGTCTATACCAGTTAAGAACATCAATAATCTTTCAAATCCTAGTCCAAATCCTGAATGTTTACATCCACCATATCTTCTGGTATCAACATACCAATCTAGAGTAGCTTCGTTCATTCCAAGTTCTTCCATTCTCTTTAACAAAACATCTAATCTTTCTTCTCTTTGGCTTCCACCAATTATTTCACCAGATTCAGGAACTAATAAATCAGATCCTCTAACTGTTTCATTATCATCATTTAATTTCATATAGAAAGCTTTTATATCTTTTGGCCAATCATGAACAAACACTGGACCATTAAAATAACTAGTCAAATATTTTTCGTGTTCTGTCGCAAGATCTTCTCCATATTCAGGTGTGTTTTCAAATTTAACACCAGAATTCTTTAATATTGTGATCGCTTCTTTATGTGTTATTCTTGAGAATTTTTCTGTATTTAATACTGCTTGTAATCTGTTGATTAATCCTTTTTCAACGAAAGAATCAAAAAATTTCATTTCGTCTGGACACTTTTCTAAAACATACTTAATGATATATTTAATCATTTCTTCTGCGATGTTTTCTTCATCTTCTAATTCAGCAAAAGCCATTTCAGGTTCAATCATCCAAAATTCTGCGGCGTGCTTAGTTGTGTTTGAGTTTTCGGCTCTAAATGTAGGACCGAATGTATAACAATTTCTAAACGCCATCGCATATGGCTCTTCGTGAAGTTGACCTGTTACTGTTAAATATACTTTTTTACCAAAGAAATCTGTGTCAGGATTTTCTGAATCAGTATAAACATTAAATAATTGACCCGCTCCTTCACCGTCGTTAGATGTGATGATTGGAGTGTTTACATACACGAATCCTTTTGAATGAAAAAACTCATGTATAGCATAAGCTGCTTCGCTTCTTAATCTAAAAACTGCGTTAAACAGGTTAGTACGAACTCTTAGATGTGGTTTTTCTCTTAAGAACTCCCTAGTATGTCTTTTTGGTTGCATAGGATAATCTTCTAAAGAATCTCCTAACAAATTAACACAAGTCGCTTTAATTTCAAAAGGTTGAGGAGCGTCTGGAGTTAATACAAACTTTCCAAAAGCTTGAACAGAAGAACCATTTCTAAATTTCTGAATATCTTTAAAATTATCTAGATTTTGTGCTTCATAAACGATTTGAACGTTCTTAAAACAAGAACCATCGTTCATATCGATAAATCCAAATTCTTTTTGAGCTCTATTATTTCTTATCCAGCCCTTAACTTCAACAACTTGATCTGAGTATTGTTCTTTGTTGTTATATAATTCTTTTAGTGTCATCATAATGCGCTACCTTTACTAATAGATAAAAATTTATTTTTATCCTGTAAGATATATTATACATCAAAATACAAAAAAGAAGAAAATAATTCTTCTTTTAAGATTTTTATTATTTTCTTTCACTATCAAATAGAGGAGAAAGAGGAAGATCGTCCAAAACTCTTTCAATAGCTTTTGAAATAAGACCACCTATTGATATTATTTCTAGTTGTGGGAATTTCTTTGAATCAGGTAATTCAATTGAGTTTGTTAAAACAACTTTTTCAAATCCAGCTGTAGATAATCTTTCAACAGCAGGCCCTGACAAAATTGCGTGAGACGCAAACATATAAACTTTTTGAGCTCCGGCTTTCTTTAAAGCTTGACAAGCATTATATACAGTTCCGGCCGTATCGATTAAGTCGTCGATAATTACGCAGTTTTTACCTTCAACATTACCGATAATGCCCATAACTTCACTGACATTTGGTCTAGGTCTTCTCTTGTCTATGATTGCGATATCAGCTTCAAATGGCTCAGCGAGTCTTCTGGCTCTAGCGGCGCCTCCATGATCTGGTGATACTACAACAAAGTTGTCGATTTTCTTTTCTTCAATATATTTATGGAATAGTGGCATTCCTTGTAAATTATCGATAGGAATGTTGAAGAAACCTTGAATTTGTGGTGCATGTAAATCCAAGCAAATGATTCTTGTTGCGCCAGCGGCTGTCAATAAATCAGCAACTAATTTAGCAGAAATTGGTTCTCTTGATTTTGCTTTTCTGTCTTGTCTAGAATAACCATAATATGGCATTACAATATTGATTTCTCTTGCAGACGCTCTTTTGAGTGCATCAATAAAAATCAATAATTCCATTAAGTGTTCGTTTACAGGAGATGACGTAGATTGAACAACGAAGACTTTATGTCCTCTAACTGTTTCATCAATGTTTACACCGACTTCTCCATCAGCAAATCTGCTTATTTGACATCCAGATAATGGGACACCAAGCAAATCAGAAACTTCTTTTGCAAGTTTTTCGCTTGCTGTTAATGCAAATAGTTTGATTTTTTCACCATGATATAAAGCCATTGTTTTTAATTATATTCCTTCCTATTTTTCTTTAGTTAAATTATATCACTTTTTAGATAATAAAAAAACACCAAAATGGTGCGTTTTTTTATTCTAAATTGTTGTAAGCTTCAAGCACTTTTTTAGTGATCTCATCTCTAAAAGACTGAACAAGAGGGTGAGCTATATCTTTGTACTCACCAGTTGAGCTTTTTCTAGAAGGCATAACCACAAAATCCTCCTCAAGGCCCTCAACCACTTTTAAACCATGAACAACAAAAACCTCATCGAAAGTAATAGAAGCTAGTGCTTTAGTTTTGTTTCCAGATTCAACTTTTTTTATTCTTACATCAGTAATTTCCATAAAAGCCTCCTCCTTTATAATCTTCTATTATAAAGAAAACCTATAAAAATGCAACGCTTTTTGTTAAAAACAGAGGTGCAAAGCATAAAAAATTGAAAAATTTTATTTTTTCTTA
>CALCVH010000037.1 GCA_937907585.1 uncultured Bacillota bacterium
AATGTTATTTCCAACACCAATTATTAAATCAACATCACCGTCAGCGTTAATTAATGCGCCCATTTCTTCAACTAAATTAGTTGAATAATTTCTTACTTGAATCTTAGCTATCTCTTCATCAGTAGCTCCAGCTTTCTTTAAATAAGAAATAACGTTCATATAGAACATCTTTACACATAAATCTGTTAAGTTACTCATTTTCTTAGTTGGATCACTAGGGTCGTTTCTTTCCCACCAACCAATTACTACATAGTATTCTTCGTTAGGTTGTTTAGTTTGATTGATATCTAAAGATTCATCTATTTCTAATTTTTCAAAATGAGCTTCAAAAGTAACTGAAGATGTTACTGTATATGTAGATAAATCTACTAATTCATCATTTAAATACCATCCAGTAAATTTGTATCCACTCTTTTCTGGTGTTCCAACTTCTGCTTCAATTTTTTGACCATTTTGAACTTTTAATGTCATATAACGAGCACCTTCTACTTCAAACACAACAGTGTATTGTGAGTTTACTTGTGTAGTAGAATTATTTTCGTTACCATTTGTTGTAGTTTTTACTGTACATGCCGCAAGTAAACTAATCAAACAAATTGTTAATACAAAGAAAATTTTTCTCATTTCGTCTCCTTTAATTGTTTTTTATTTTTATTTGTTATTAAAAACTATATTATACGCAATTTCTTTTAAGAGATTAGCGGTATAATTATCAAGTCCACCATTTATTCTAGTGTTTCTTATATCTATATTAAGCATAGAACCTACATGGATTAAAGCTGATAAGTATGCTCCTACATTAGATGTATGTTTATTATCTCCAATATATAGATTTAATTCTTTATGTTCTTTTGTTATTACGTTGAACCCTTTACCAACTTCGTTTACTTTTAATCCAAGTCCATTAGCGCAGTTATTATAAGCTGTAATCAAGTTATCAGTCATCTCAACTACATCTCTAGTTCCACTACTATTTGGAAATCCCCAAGTTTCATATAATCTAATTTCTGCGTTATTTTGTAGTTCTTCTACTTTAGATACAAAAGAAAATACAGCGTTATAGAATGTTTGATAATTATTAATTGGTGTAGTTGAATGTTCTTGTAAAACTATAAAGTCATATTGATTATTATGTAATTTCTCATCAACTACTTTTCCAAGTTCATCATCTTTAGACGCAAATCTTGTTAAGGTATATGAACCTTTTGTTACATAGTCAACTACAGTATCTATTCCTAAATCATCCGCGATAGATTTAAATAGATTAGGAATGTATGGATTAGTATCACTTCCTAGTTCTGGACAATATGTAAAACTATTTCCGATGAATAAGAATTTATATATTTTCCATATTACAGGTTCATCATCTAAAATATAGAAATAATCACCTTCACTAGTTGGTTTAGTTGCGCTATAGTAATAGATTTTATTTGTTACGTTAGAATTAATATTACTTGAGTAACTATATAATTTAGTTTTAGAATTAAACGCATCTTTCTCTATTTTTTTAACAGTTGATGGAATATAAATATAATCTAATTCAATGTTATAAAAAAGATATGAACTAAGACTAGTAATTCCATCATACAGTGTAACAGTATCAATTCTTTTTGATATCGCGTTCCATGGAACAGTTTCTTTTGTGTTAAAAGTGATAGAATCACCAGTTCCAGTAATTGATAGAGAATAACTATTTTTACCACTTTTAATAGTTTTCGCTACTAAAGAATTATCTTGATTAGCTGATATATCATAAACTCTACCATCATATCCTTGACTAGATGAATTATATACGCATCCAACAAGTGTTAGAAAAAAAGATATCAAGCATAAAACATATAAATGCCTTATAATATTTTTCATATAAATCTCCGCTTATTTTAATTATAAAAATTAAAATGTTTCCTTATGTTTACATTTTATATCTTTTCTAATATAATAAAAAGTAATAAATTGATATAATATCATATCAAATTGTTATATATGGAGTATTTTATATGAACTATGAATATTTAAAGGTCTTTTATACTGTTTGTGAAGAAAAAAGTTTAACTAACGCAGCTAAAGCGTTATACACTTCTCAACCAGCGATATCTAGAGTAATATCTTATATAGAATCTGAACTAAAGATTAAACTTTTTTATAGAACTAAAAAAGGCGTTGAATTAACAAGTGATGGTAAAAAACTATATGAATTATTAAATCAACCATTGAAGGCATTAGAAAAGATTGAAGATGATATCGCATTTTTTAGTAGCTTAAATGAAGGAATAATTAAAATAGGCGCTACTGCGACATCTCTACATTGTTATATACTAGATTTTCTAGATTCAATAAAGAAAAAACATCCTGAAGTTCATTTTACCTTAAGTACAGGCTCTACACAAGTTTTATTAGATAATCTAAAAAAAGGCGATATCGATATCGCATTTATCACAACTCCATTTGAAGAAACAAACGATGTTATTATCAAATATATTTATGATATTAAAACCATATTAATATGTGGAAGCGAATATAAGGATTACGCTATAAAACAAGTAGGTATTAATGAATTAAAGTCTCTTCCTTTTGTTTTGCCAAATGAAGATATGAAATTTAGAGAATATATTAATTCTTTTATGAAAGATTTAGATATAGATATTGTTCCTCAATATGAAATTGATAGTAGTGATATGATACTACCGCTAGTTGAAAGAAATTATGGTTTTTCTTTTATCCCTGAAGATATGGCTAAAGATAAATTAACTAAAAATCTAATATTTAAAGTAAATATTACCGAAGAACTTCCTTTAAGAAAAATTGCGTTCGTAACAAGTAAAAGTCATTTCAAAAGAAAAGTAATTTCAATTATAGAACAAGCTATTTAATTAAAAAGCCGATTCCATATTAATGATATGTAGTCGGCTTTTTTACATAATTTTGATTATAATTCCTTAAATGATTTTAATATTTCCATATCTTCTTTTGATATTGTAAAATCAACATCAATATTTTCTTTCCATATTATCACCATAAATTGCAC
>CALCVH010000038.1 GCA_937907585.1 uncultured Bacillota bacterium
ATTTATAGAGATACTATTAAAAGAGAAGGCGCTGATAAATTATTAAATTATTTACAGTCAACTGACTTTTTTATCGCTCCAGCATCTTCAAAATACCATAATTCATTTGAAGGCGGTTTAGCAGACCATTCAATTAACGTTTATTATAGACTTAAAAAACTAGTTGAAAGCGAAGATTCATTATATGGTAAATACACTGATGAAACAATCGCAATCATTGGTTTATTACATGATTTATGTAAGATTAATTTCTACGTAAAAGGCACAAGAAAATATAATGATAATGGTGTATGGTTAACTAGAACTGTCTATAATATAAGTGAAGATTTACCTTTTGGACACGGTGAAAAGAGCGTATATATTATTAATAAATTTATGAAGCTAACTGATGTAGAAGCTCTAGCAATCGACTGGCATATGGGCCCATATGATAATAGAGCTCAAAGCGGAAACATCCAAACATTAGAAGCTGCGTTCAAATATGATCCAATATGTTTTTTGACACATATCGCAGATTCTATGGCGACATATATTGATGAAGTAGATAATGATGAAAATATCGTCTAAAGATAATCCAATTATCAAGAATTTAATAAGATTATATCAAAATAAAAAAGAAAGAGATTCATCAGGTCTCTTTATCGTTGAAGGCTATAATTTAGTTGAAGAAGCTTATAAAGCAGGTATAATTGAACGAATTTATTCTATAAACAATAATGAAATATATGATAATTACGTACAAATTACACCTGAACTTTTAAAAAAGATTACTGATACTGTAACTCCTGAAGGGATAATTGCGGTATGTAAGAAAAAACGAGGGTTTATTAAAGGCGATAAAATCTTATATCTTGATAGATTACAAGATCCAGGTAATATCGGAACAATTTTAAGGAGCGCTCTATCTTTTAATTTTGACACAATCATTCTTGATGAATGCGTAGATTTATATAATCCAAAAGTGATTCGTTCTTCACAAGGTTCAATCTTCAATTTAAATTTCGTTAACGACTCATTGAATAATTTAAAAGAAGAAGGTTACTATATTATTGGTACAGAAATGTTTGGAACTCCATTAACTGAATTTAAGAATACTAATAAAAAAATAGTCTTAATTCTAGGTAACGAAGGAAATGGTGTTAGAAAAGAATATCTAGAATTATCTGATATCAATCTAACTATTCCAATGAATAAGATGGAATCTTTAAATGTTTCTATCGCAGGATCTATACTCATGTATGAATTAAATAAATAAAAAGAGAAGGCTTCATACCTTCTCATTTTTATTAAATAAATCATTAATTATTCTTCAACGATTGCTGATACAGGACAGTTTTCTTGACAAACACCACAGTCAATGCATTGATCTGGATCGATAGAATAGATATCTCCTTCACTGATGCATCCTACTGGACAGTTAGCTTGACAAGTTCCGCAAGCGATACAAGAATCTGTAATTTTTCTAGGCATTATAGTTCCTCCTGATATTTATGCTTATATTTTAATAGATAAATATATGTTAGTAAATACTAACTTATTATTATTTTCCAAAAAGTTAAATAACTTGAAAAATTAGGTTCTTTAGTGTATTATTCCCGTTTTCCGTCGCAACACAAGTTTCTTCCGGAGATAAAAAATAGAATTTTTATGATTAAGATAACTGTGTTATCTTATTTTTATTAT
>CALCVH010000039.1 GCA_937907585.1 uncultured Bacillota bacterium
TTCAGTAGGTTTATCAGTTTCAGCAGTTGTAGGTTTTTCTGTAGTTTTTGATTCTTCAGTTTTCTTATTACAAGCTACTACTGATAAGACAAGTCCTAATACAACAAGTAATGTAAAAAGATTAAATGTCTTTTTCATAAAATGTTTTCTCCTTTTTATTTATTGTTCTATTATAAAATCTATAAAATCATTTACACTTGTATCAAATCTAACTATTTCATTATCGATTGTTATACAATTATATGATCCAAATAAATTACCAGTTCCATCAGTAACGTATTCAAATAATTGAATGCTTATTTTATTTGGATTTGAACCGTACTCTAATTTATATGTTTCATTGTTTAGTGTTTCAAATGAATAGAATAAAGTAATCACATCGTTTCCATCATTGTCTACTGATTCACTAGAATCTACTTTTAAGTCACTGGTTAGCTTATATTCCCCTTTCCAGTTCCAATCACCATATACTTTATGATCCATTGTTCCATAGCCTATGGCGTATAAATCAGTTGTTCCTACGTTGGTTTCCTTATTACCAAAGATAATTCCATAGCCCCATAGTGATTGAGTTTTATTATAAGTAATGGTTACTTTTATTCCTTTTGTTTGAGAATCTATATAATCAAATCTAACGTTTGCGTTGCCTTTTCCAAATGCATCAAAAGTATAACTAGCCTTAATGGTTTCCTTTTCAGCATAAGATATTGATCCATTTGATGATAAAACTGGATATTTAGTAAGTATTGAATCTGATCCAAATGTTAGAACACTACCATTGTCATCAACATAATATGCGAATGGACCATTTATTGTATATTCAAATGGCGCTATTTTGATATCCGTTGGAGAATCAATTCCAAGAGTTTCAAATGGAACTATAAATGTATATATTGTTTCTTCTCTTGGACTATCAATTATTTCGGCTGTTACATTGAATTGACTTGGATTATAATAATTCCATTTGTAATTATAATAATCAGTCATACACATAGTTCCGAACGTATGATATAGAATAATATTTTTATTACTTCCTGTATCATAAGCTATACCAAATCCATTAGATTTAATTGAGTTTTCAAACCTTACATATAGTCCTTCATTAGTCCAACCTAAATATGTTGATACATTTTTATTCTCACCAAAATTATTATCTAACTTACTGTATTCTGGAATTAAAATATCGTATGTTGTTTTACCATTTAAAACATCTTCTAAATAAATATCGTATTTTATAGGTACATTATCTTTTTTATTTGAAACTTCTAAAGTTTGATAATAATTATCAAATGAACATTCTATATAATATGTATAATCACTATTAATTTTCGCGCTTACTCCATTTATTTCTATTTTTATATCATCGATATTAGATGGTGTAGTAATTTTTCCTTTAATGGTTTTTGTAAGCATATTGTTTTTTGTGATTAATTTGATATTAACAGGTACTATCCCACCATTTGCTTTACGCATCAAATCCTTGCTTATTACATAGGATTGCTTATCAACAATATGTTCACCAGTAGGATAAATAATTAAGTCATTATTACTATCAATATCATTTAGTATAAAACTACCATCAGATTGAGTTAATGTGCCCAATATATTAACTCCTTCTAGAGGTTCATTAGTTATATAATCGACTATCGATCCATTTATGTTTACATTAGGCATTTTATAATCATAGTAACTATAAAGATTGTTATCTGACCCCCATATAATATATGAATTAGGCGTATTAAAATCTGGGGTTTGTTCCTTTATATACCAAACATCTTCTATAACGTTATTAGTGCTAGAATATCTATTACATGAACGAAGCGCAATTCCAACAGGAGAATCAGATTTTAAGCCAAGTTCCTTATATGGGATAACCATTTCAACTACAAAACCAATTTGTTTATCATCTTCATATATTATTTTAGATTGGTAGTCGACAACTCCAGACCAAGCACCCCACATTCCTGCAGCGTTAGCTCCTCTTCTAAAACAATTATTATTCCATGCGGTTACCATAATATAATAATCATCAGACATAGGAATGTTTGATCCATCAATTTCTGTATCTAAATTAATAAGAATATTATCTGACCAGATCGCATCATCACCATCGCTTAATGCTTTATACGCTAAATCAGAATCTAAAACTGTAAAACCGAAATGGAATCCAACGTTTCCTCTAAACATTTTTGTGACCGCTCTTTTTGTTGAAGAATATGATGAAGGGTTTTCTACAATAGCTCCATACTCATTATTTTCAATATCACTATCATCAAATGAACCTAATGTAATCACATCATCTTCTAGCCATCTATCTTCATCCATTATTCCATCAATAGTAATATCAGAAATAAACGCATTAGATTCAAAATCAAATGGATCATTTTGAGTATTTAAAATTGGACTATATAAATCATAATCTATTTTTGTTTGTGTCTCAGTTTTATTACATGACGAAAGTAATAAAACAGCAAACATTATAAATAAAGTCAAATATCTACTTAATCTTTTCATAATTACCCCTTTATTCCTGTTATCGCTAAAGATTCAATAAAGAATTTTTGACATAAGATAAACACAATTAACATAGGTATAGAACTAATTACAGATCCAGCCATTACAATATTCATATCTATCAAATTATTTTGTTGTTGCTGCAATGATAATAATTGTAGTTGTAGAGTTCTTACTTCTAACTTATTTAAATAAATTGAAGGAATAAAATAATCATTCCACGCTCCAACAAACGAAAATACTATTTGAGCTGACAGTGCTGGCTTAATTAATGGAATCATTATTTCTATAAATTGTCTAAAATACCCTGCACCATCAATAGTTGCTGCTTCGAATAGTTCAGTTGGAACACCATTCATATATTGAGTGAAGAAAAACATCATTAGTACTGAACCAAAGAAACATGGAATTATTAATGGCCATAACGTACCTACCAAATTTAATTTTTGCCAAATCTGGAACTGTGGTAACATTAGTGCTGCATAAGGCACCATCATACTAGATAAAAGAATCAATAAGAGTAATCTTTTTCTAGGTAATGCAAGTTTAGAAAACGCAAATGCACCTAATGCAGATACGAATGGAGATATTGTTGTAGAAAATAAAACTATAATTAAAGTATTCTTAATTCCAATCCATAGATTTAATCTTCTAAATGCATCTACATAAGAGCTAAAATTAATGGTTTTGGGAATTATTTGTTTTGGATGTGTAGATATATCTATTCCGCTTTTAAATGATGATAACACCATCCAAATATAAGGGAATATGGTTGTGATAGATATAACTATTAAAAGCAGGTAACTTAATGCTAAACCAATACTAATCTTCTTATTCATAATTACTCTTTATAAACCAGTTTATTAGATATTTTAAATTGAGCAATTGTCACAACCATCACAACAATCGCAAACAATACAGAAGCTGCGGATGCGTATCCATATTGATAATTGTTAATGCCATTATCATAGATAAAATACACTATCGTTTGTGTCGCTTTAGTATTTGATAATAGCTGTGTATCCATAAATGATTGAAGCCCCCCAATTACAGATACTATTAATTGATAAAAAGTAATTGGCGAAAGCAAAGGAATAGTAATTGATATAAATTGCCTAAATTTAGTTGCGCCATCGATCTCTGCTGCTTCATACAACACTTTAGGAATATTTAGTATTCCAGCGATATAAAGTATTGTTACGCCGCCAATTCCTCCCCATATATTTTTTAAAATTATTACGAATCTTGGATAAGCGCTTCCTGAGGTTATTCCAAGCCAGTTAATGTTTTCTTTTATTATTCCTAAATTCTTAAGTAAAATATTTACTAATCCATGTGTTTCGTTAAATAGTAATTTCCAAACCAATATTATCGCTACAGACCCAGTTACCGCAGGTAAATATAAGACCGTTCTAAAAAACGTCCTACCCTTCATATTTTTTTGAGTCAGTAAGGCAGATAATCCTAAACCTAATAATAAATTGATTGGAATAGAAAGCATCAGTATCAATGTATTAAAAATTGCATGTTTAAACCCTGTTGTTACAAAGGAACCATCAAACAATCTTTTATATACTTGAAAACTAGGAGTTGTGAATGTTCCTCTAAGTGGCATATAATCTATAAAACCATAAATAATCGCTACTATTAATGGAATTAATGTAAATATTATAAAGCCGATAAACAAAGGGCTAACAAAAACTAAAGATACTAATCTTTCTTTTCTTTTTAACTTCGATTTTCTCATTCCTAATTTGTAATTCCAGCACTTTGATTAGATCTATCTAAATAACTTTGCATTGTAGAATTATAATCTAATATAGTTTGTCTTATTTTTGTTTTATCTTTTAATGCATAGATTTGACCTATTTCAACTTCTAAAGCATTTAACCAAGAATTCTCAAATGTATAATAATGTGGTCTAACTTTTCCGCCGATTAAATCTTTACCACTAATATTTAAAGCATTATTTGTATCTCCATTAAAACCATCTACAATATCGCAATATAATTCCTTATTAATTGGCCAAATTTTTGATATATTTGAAGTACTTGATAAGAATTCATTCTTATCTAATGCTAGTGATTTGTTATTTGGAAGTAATTGTCCTCTTGTTGTTAAATCAATTTGAGCGTCTTGATTTATACTTAAATATTTCATTAATGCTAGAGATGCTGCTGGACTCTTAGAAGTTTTCGATAAAGCTAAACCAAGAGTTCCAATCCATGTAGTTGATTTCGCATTATTGTTGTTTCCGTTATAAGGAACAGGAATCAATCTATAATTCATTTTTTGTTGATAATACATAGGAGTAAGATATGGACCAACCCAACAGAAAACAGAATTATTAGATAAGAACATATTTTGCGCAGAATCTCCTGTTGATTTCGGACATACTTTATATGTATACATTAAATCCCATAGCCATTCTATTGTCTCTATAAATTCATCAGAATTGATTTTGCTGTTCATCGCGTTCTCATCAAAATAATCAGCGTTGTTAGACCATATAGCGCTACTTAATTCATAATATGGAATCGCAAAGAATCTATCATTATTTTTTTCTTTTCCAAAATAATTTTGAATCTTCACACAAATATCAGTAAATTCTTCCCATGTCAATGCTTTAGACGAGTCTTTAAGTTTATTGCTTTCATCTTCTGTAAGTTTTTCGTTTTTAACCATTTCATCTATCATATCAACATTGTACATTAATGTCCAAGGACCAATATCTTTTGGTAAACAATAAAGATTAGAACCTTCAGATATTCCTAATTTTTTAGTTTCTCTATTGTATGAATACCAATCTAAAGCAGTAGGCCATATAGAATTCTTTTCTTCTTCTGTTAATCCATTGCTAATAGATAATAATCTTCCTGAATCTGCCCATACTCTAAAATCATATTCTGGTAAATAGAAAACATCAGGCATAGTTCCAGATAATCTACCTGTTAAGACCGACATATAAGTTGTAGAATCCTGAGTCGTGATAGTGACAGTTATGTTTGGATATAGATCCATAAAACTATCAATAAGAGCTGAATAGTTATTAATCTCATTATCGGCTCCCCACATCATAAACTCGATTTTATATTCTTTATTTGGATCTAACACAAACATAGAATCATCAACTACATCATTTATATCATTATTATTAGATGCGAAAAAACACCCAGATAATGTAGTGATTAGTAAAAGTAGAAATATAATTAAAATTCCTTTTCTGTTTTTCAAAATATCTCACCTCTATTTAAAGTTTACCAATATAATAAACTTTAGTAAATATTGAATTTTGAAATATTCGAAAATGACTTTTAATCTTCGATAACTATCGAAATTCAAAATTATCTATGTTATAATAAGTCAAGACTATATATCAGGAGAATAATATGTCATCAAATTATGAAAATATTTTAAAACAGAAAAAATTGACTTTAGACTTCAACAATCCGGATAAGATTGAAGAGCTTGCAAACGCTTTAAATTCGCCAACTAGAATCAAACTTTTAACATATCTAGCTAATAAATCATATACCGTTAACGAACTTGCGCAATTATTAAAAATATCTATATCTACTGCATCCTTTCACATAAAGTTATTAAAAGATGCAAAACTAATTAATGTTAATCATAATTCTTCAAAAAGAGGCAATGAAAAAATCATTGCGCTTGAAAAACATACAGTAGAATTATTTTTTAGTAAAATAGAAAATATTGAAGATTCAAATAAGCTTTTTAGATGCGAGATTCCAATTGGATCTTTCATCAATTTTGATATTAATGGTCCTTGCGGTATGGCAGACAGCAAAGGCGAGTTAATAGGTCCTGAAGGAAATCCTGATATTTTCTATAATTATGAAAGAATAAATGCAGAAATATTATGGTTTATTTCTGGAAGCATAAACTATTCTATTCATAATTACGAAATTAAAATGAGAGAAATTGAATCAATTGAAATTTCAATGGAACTATGTTCTGAATGTGCTAACTATAACAATAATTATAAATCTGATATATATTTTGAATTAAATAATAATTTAATTGGAACATACACCTCACTTGGAGACTATGGAGGAAGGAGAGGAAAATATACTCCATCATCATGGCCACTTGAGTCTACACAGTATGGAAAATTATTAGAAATAAGAATAGATAGTAAAGGCTGTTTCTTCAATCACACATTGATTAATAACGGAAAAACTATTAATGATTTTAAAAATATAACATGTACAAACTATATTGATTTTAAAATTGGGGTAAATAAAAACGCCAAATATCCAGGTGGAATAAATTTATTTGGCGCTAATTTTGGCGATTATAATCAAAACATAATATTCAATATTATATATAAGTAAAAACACATCATCAATAGAGATTTACACCTTTTTGCAGGTTTTTTCATGTATCAATTTACACCTTTTTGCAAGTTTTTTCATGTATCAATTTACACCTTTTTGCAGGTTTTACATATTAAACTATATGTTGTATCTATCTAAATATTTTTTTCTATCATCGTTTTTTATGATATCAACAAAGTCTCTCCATGGAATATATTCAAAATCAAATTCTATATTTACTCCATGAGTTCTTGCGGCGCTATAAATACTATTTATCATACTGACAAAATACTTCTTTACTTCTACATAACCATATTCTTCAATTAAATATTTATCTCTAAATGATATTTCATCTTTATTTAAGAAATCTGGTTGCAACTTTTCTGTATGCCATAAAACATCAGTTAATATAACCTTTTTAACATCTTTATACTTCGCTCTTTTCTTATTGATTATATAATCTGTTAAGAAACCAAAAGCGTAGTTAAATACTCTAAATAAATCATACGTATTATATAGAGGTTTATAATACTTCTTTTTCTTAGATTCATACATAGAATCAGGTTTAACATTGATTCTATATAGTTCTGCGAAACTTTCAGCTATTTTTGGATCAACACTATATATTGCGTATTTTTTAGGATTGAGATAATCTTCACTTATATCTTTAATAGGTTCTAGATTCTCCAAAAACTTACAATCTATTAAAATGATTGTTCCATCATCTGATTTCAATGTTGCGGATGAATAAACTTCATTATTTAATACTGGATATGGATTTTCATATTTGATTTTATATTTTCCTTTAGGTAGTTTATTATTCTCTAATATCTCTGTCACATATTCATTGCCTAAAGTATTAAATAATAAAGCTGAAGAGCTTGCTATAAAAGACAATCTTTTTAATCCAAATCTATTAACTTCCATCTTCTTAGAATTTGCTTCTTCGAAGCTGATTCTATGAAGAAAATACATCTTATCTACATATAGATTATGGATATAATCTTCATAATAATATTTAATTGTTTTAGTTTTTGGATATCCATCAACTTCTTCACAATCAAAATATAATTTATCTTGATTAGGACATTTCTTTAATAATTCATCTAGTATTTTAGCTTCAATAGACATAGTTAAGACCTCTAATAAATTTTAACATTATTTAATCAAAACTCACCTATTTTTAATAATAAACAATTAACCATAAAAATTAAAAGCGCCATACTCCTAGAAAATATTTGGTATATTTTCAATAAGTTATGCGCTTTTATTATACTCATACCTATAATATCTATTAATTATCAAGTAAAATTGTATTTAATAATTAATTCAAATAAGATGAAGTGGTTATATCTTTTTTCTTTTTCTTATCAAGAATAATACGAAATAGAAAACACTAATATAAAGTATAAATAATAGTACTACAAATAGAGGATATAATACTTTATTACCATTTAAAAGGTTATATAGGATATCATATGGAGTTCCATCTCCTCTAATCAAAAACATATAGTTATACGGTATTATTATATCCGCAATATAAGCTAATATGCAGAACATAGTCAATATACTATAAGAGATAAACATATTGTTTTTCTTCATACTAGATAAACCAGATATTCCTATATATAGACTAGCGAATCCTGATATTGAGTGAGTGATTAATGATATAGTATTATCAAATGATAAAACTGGATAGCTTGAATAGTTATTACCTGCACCATATGTGCCAAGAAGCGCTCCTAATATACCAAACATAAACACAAAATCTAAGGATGCTTCTTTTACTATTCCTTTGCTGAAAGCCGCAAGAGGAATAGTTATTAATTGAATACTACAAAGGAATAAAGGTAAATTATAAATAATTGGAGAGAAATTACTAACTCTAAAACATAAAATAATTATCTTAAATATTTCAAAAGAATCAATTAATATCGCAGATACAACTAATACCTTATTTTTATCCTCTCTATTTTTATACTTAAGTCCTAATATAATAGATAATGCTATCATAACTATTATTCCAAAAGAAACAAATAGTATATGCTCAATAGACATAAAACCTTCAGGGTCTCTATTATAACCACCAAATCCAAAGAATTCTTTCATAACAATATTCCCTTAATTAATTTAGACAATTAATGATTGATTATTACTAATAAATAATCAAGAATTATCAGTTTATTAAGGTATTCATTTGAAAAAATGATGAATATTTAAAGATAAAGAATTATTTTATTAGTTGTTTAATATATCGTCTCTCTTTAAAAGATATTTTTCCGTCTATTCCACAAACAGTAAGACACACAACTATTAAATTTGCTTTTAATTCAGTTGATGCGATTCCAATAATATCAACAATTTCATCAATCCCATTTTTAAATTTTGTTGAGTCGTTTTTAAAATTATTGATTATTAATTTTGCGTGTTCAAAACTGCAATTATCTTCAAACGTATCTAGAAATGGTTTTATTAGTTCATATTCATCATACTCTAGTTTTCCATCCGCTATAACTGCAGCAAATATTAGATGAAGTAATACTCCGCTTGATGTTCCTTCATCGTTTAGTATGTTGTTTAAGCCACTGAGTGAATCAACTAAGGCTCTTGCAAAAAGCAATTGTCTAGATGATTTATCAAGTTTTTCAATTTCTCTACATGATTTTGAAATATTCATATAATCTCCTTAAAATTCATAATCAAAAAATCAGCTCCATATTCTATAATAGTTGAATGCCATCCATCACCAAGCGATTCTCCATAGTAATAATTCCAATAACATGGATTTGTATCACCAATTGTTCCTAATTGAATGAATAGCACTTGAATGAATTCAAGGATATAAAAATCAAGTGCTAATTCTAAATATAGCGCATATGCAACTCCTGTTAAGGAAGCAATTAATAATATAAATGTTCTGTTAATGAATTCTATTGGAATTAAAACAAGCAACACTAGATCGATCGCTGCTACAGGAACAATTGTAATTATTATCAAAAATGTTCTAAGAATGATATACCAAATTTCATTTCTTTTGTATTTGAAATAATAATAATTCGGCATAATGATGTTCAAATAAAATAGATCCTTCATAATTCCTCTCTGTTTTATTGTGTGGCAAAAAATCTTTATTTTATTAGATTATAACCCCCCCCCAACAAAATCAAGAGTTATTAAAAATGTGATAGCATAGCTATCACATAACCTTGTAGTGCTCCTACTCTAGGCCAACATAAAAAAGTAAGGATGCCAAATTTCGATAACGAATATATCGTCCCTACATTTTTTGCTCCATACTTTTTTGAGCGACATTTTGAACGTCATTTTGAACGTCATTTTGACGCTCAAACCCTGATTTATCTAATAAAGCTATTAATAAAGTAGACACTATAAGGGGTAAAAGTATACACATTATTTTTTAAAACAAATCTAGAACCATTTGATTTGTAGTCCATGATTCTTGGTTTGCTTCTTTTATGATGTCACCTTCTTCTATATTTCCAATTAAAAATGGTGAATTATCATCATGATTTTTATAGTTCTTTATAACTAATTCCTTATTGCCATTCGCATAACAATATGCGCATAGATGCATACAGGAATTGTATGTTCCTATATCGTTAGATAAGAAACATGCACAATAGTTCTTTCTTGCCTGCATCTTTTGTGTTGGATTAAGCTTTTTATTAATCGCTCTTTCATAGTCGCTTAATCTCATACATCCTTCTATATCTACGCCATAATCAATTAACCATTTTTCTTTAGAACATAACCTTAAATCCATATTATGTTCTTTCGCTATTTTAATAAATTCTTTTGTAATATATATCTTATTCTCATCACTACAATCCTTAATTTCAGGATGATTCTTTAATAATTTATCATATAAATCTACAAAACCGTATGTTACTAAATTTGTATGGCCTGATAGATTTTCTACTATATATTTGAATGTCTTAATATGGTGTTCGACAGTATATTTAGAATTAACTATTATTGGTGTATATCTAAACCCTATCGCGTTTTTACCTATCTTATTTGATAGATATTTAAAATCATCTATAACATCATCTATTTTAGGTACGTTAGGTTCAAAATCATTATCAAAACCTGTGATTGAAACATACCAAAATTGGCCAAATTCTTTTAATTCATCTAGATATTTAAACATTGGTCTTGGGTTCTTTGTACAAAAGCCAATCACATCTACCTTGTCAGGAGTTAAGTAGAATTTAGTTACATTCTTTGGAAAATATGGGTTTCTTACTAGTACATATCCTTCTTTTATTCTATTCATAAACCATTTTGAATAGAATGCGGGGATATCTGTTCTTTGTCCTGTGTTGATTATCATAATTCAATCATAACTATTATTAATAAATAGTTCTATTATATTATATATTATTTTTATATTTCATCAATTAATAACACCCACTTTCTTGTTTTTGAAGTGGGTGTTATTAATTCTATTTTGCTTCGTACGTAATTTTCCAGTTTAAGAAGTTATCTAATACTTCATCAGTTCTATTATATCTTCTTATGTGTTTATTTAATTTTTCCATCTCTTTCATATCGTCAAAAGATAATTCAAAATCAAAAATATTTAAATTATCTTTTATATGGTCGACATTTTTAGATCCAGGAATAACAATAAATCCCATTTGAATGTGCCATTTTAAAACAATTTGAGCTGATGATTTATTGTATTTTTTAGACAAATTTAATACAACGTCACTATTTAATAGTTCACTAGTCATACCATTACCACCAAGTGGGTACCACGCCATTAGTTTAATATCTTCTTTATCAGTTATTTTTCTTAATTCGTCTTGAGGGAAGAAAGGGTGACATTCTACTTGAATAACTTGTGGTTTGACATCAAATTCATTTAAAACTTCTTCTATTTCTCTTTCAAAATTAGAAATTCCAATAGCTCTAATCTTTCCTTCTTTATAAGCCTTTATTAATTGCTTATATCCTTCTTTCCAGTTCTTAGTTGGTTGATGAATAAATAATAAATCAATATAATCTGTATCTAATCTTTCTAATGTTTCATCAACAGCATTTGGATTTTCATATTCGCTAGGCCAGAGCTTTGTAGATAAAAAGATGTCTTTTCTATCAACACCTGATTCTTTTATTCCTCTTCCTACAGCTCTTTCATTCATATATGCATTAGCAGTGTCAATTAATCTATAACCTATCTTAAGTGCTTCTCTTACGCTATTTTCAGCATCTTTTGGTTCAAGTAAAAATGTTCCAATTCCGATTGTAGGCATTAAAACACCATTATTTAATCTTACATCTTTCATCTTATTCTCCTAGTTTATTATATTCTATATCACTTACTGGTTCACACCATTCATTGCTTGTACAAGTTCCTTCAATTTCAACTGCTAGATGTTGGAAGTAACTATCTTTAGTTGCGCCATGCCAGTGCTTAACATTTGGTTTTATTTCAACAATATCACCAGGATGTAATAATCTAGGTTCTCCGCCTTCTTCTTGATACCATCCTGTACCATATACACAGATTAATAATTGTCCACCACCAGTTTTAGAATGATGTATATGCCAGTTGTTTCTAGCGCCTGGTTCAAAAGTAACATTATAAATTGGCGCCATATCGCTTATTTTATATAGGTAGCTTTGACCTATAAAATATTTTCCATATGGATTCTTTTCACCAACTGGAAAAATAGATAAATCTAAATCATTTGGTTCTTTACCATATACTTCTTCAATTAATGGAAATGTAGACCACGCTTTAGGCCAACCACAGTAGAATGCTAGTTGAGTTACTGTTTCTATCACTTCTTTTTTGGTTAATCCATGAGCTTTACCTATTTCTAAATGCGCTTTTAGCTGTGGATATAATCCTGCGCTAAATAAAGCAGAAATAGTTATTAAACTTCTATCCCTTAAAGATAATTCTGTTTCTCTAGACCAAACTTCTCCAAATAACACATCATCATTTAATTCAGCGAACTTAGGAGCGAGCTCACCGAGTATCTTTCTTCCCGCGTCTTGTTTTTTCATTTTACCAAATCTCCTTTTGTTCTGATTCATCTAAATATTTAATTACTTTAGCTGGAACTCCCCCGACAACCACATTATCAGGAACGTCTTTTGTCACAACCGCTCCAGCCGCAACAACGCTGTTTTTCCCAATTGTTACACCAGGACATATTGTAGCGTTCATCCCTATCCACGCATTTTTCTTAATTAATACTTTCCCATATGTATAAATAGTATGTCTATTATTAAAATCATGATTGATAGTCGCAATTCTAACTCCTGGGGCTACAGATACACCGTCTTCAAATTCAATTCCACAAGAAGCTGACAGAATCGCTGAATGATTGATAAATACACCTTTACCAAACTTTACTCTATTTCCGAAGTCACATATAAATGGTGTAAGGATTCTAACATCGTCTAATTTTCTATTAAATAGTTCTTCTAAATAACTTACATAATTCATATCATCAGGTGATAATTGATTCGCTTTAAAACATAAAAATCTCGCTCTCATCATCTCTTGAACTGCTTCTTTAAAATAAGGTTCTCTAACATCTGTTGGGCCACCCTTATCCATCAGTTCATACACATAACCATCTTTATATTCCATATTCTTAACCTAGCTATTAATCCATCTTTCGATTTGATCATCACTCGTATGTGCGTTTGTGCCCTTAATAGAAAGTCCTGACAAAATATTCGAATTCTTTAAAGTATTCTTTAATTCTCTTTCAGAAGATCCCATTCCGCTTCCTTCGTGAGTGCACATTGGTTTAATAGTCTTATTATCAAAATTATATGAATCTAAGAATGACGCAACTATTCTAGGATAACTTCCCCACCAGTTTGGATAACATAAATAAATAGTATCATATTCATCTATAGAACTTAGTTTATTTTTAAATACTGGTCTAGCTTGACTTTTTAATTCAGCCATCGCTTCTTCTGTACATTTCATATAATCTTTGGAATATTCTTTAATAGGTTCTATTTCAAATATATCGGCTCCAGTTAGCTTTTGAATTACTTTCGCAATATGTTCAGCGTTTCCTTCCTTAATATTGCCTACAGCCCAGTTTTCCCCTCTTCTTGAGAAATATACTACTAGTGTTTTCATTATTCTTTCTTCTCCATGTATTTATTATTTATATAGTTTTTTACTATTTCTTTTGGATCGATATCTCCATTTTTAAAACACCACATATTCAAAGCCCCATAATAGATACTAATGATTTCTATAGCCTCACTCTCTCCTACTACTGATTTAATATAATCATAGTCATATGACAACTTTACATTTCCATAGAAATTTCCTAATACTGAATGAGAAAACCATTCTTGAGCGAGCTTTAATCCAGCGTCCATAATATGATCTATTGAATTTAATAAAAAGTATTCTAATCTTTCATATACAGAATGTGATTCATCTAATTTTAGTTCATCATAAAATAGATTAATCTGTTGAACTATTAAGTCTTCTTTAGAATTGAAATGTATATAGAAAGCTCCTTTCGACACTCCAGCTTTATCAGTTATTTCTTTAACTGATACATTATCAAATCCTTTTTCATTAATCAGTTCAATTGCGCAATCAATTATTCTCTTTTTATTTTCGTTTGATTTTGTTAATCTTGATTCATTATTGTATTTCATATCTTAATTATAATATTTAATTGACCGCTAGTCAATAAATATTTTTATTAATTATCAATATATAAAAAACGCTAACTGGTAGCGCTTTTTATATAGACCATTATTTATCTATTTTTATAAGTTAATATAATATCTGTAGACACTTTATCTTTTTCATATATTCTAAAATCATATCTATTTAAACTTGAACTATAATTGATTCTAAGTGTATCTTTGATTCTAGTTTCACTTCTAAAATGTATATCAAACGTAGTGATGAATGAAGTATTAAAGAACTCTTCTCCTAATATATCTTCTATAAATCTAATATAACTTACATTATTAGTGTGTTTAGTAAAATCTATATCTGTATATTTGATAACTCTATCAATCTCTTTAACATCTTCTTTTTCTTCATATGTTAAGAAAATAGGTTGATCATTAATAACATCCATATCTGGAAAAGATACATCACTTAATTTAACTATTTTCCTATTAACAAGATCAATTACGCAAGCTTCACAATATATTTTAGCTAGTACTTCATCATCTTTATTAGATAGAGTTGTTAATATACAAACTTTAGCTAATTTAATAAATGTAATTTCACTATTAAGTTTTATATCTTCATCCCATACTGGGTTCTTAATAATATCCGCATGCATCTTAGTGAATACCCACGCAGAATTATATTTATCCTTCATAGTGAAATTATCCATTCCAAAGGTTTCAAAATATTCTGTCAACATTTCTTGATGTAGATTAAATAATCCGTCTAAAGATAATTCTCCTAGTGAATTAGTAAGATAATATGGTAGATTGTGTGTTTTTGAGTAAGTGTATTTCATAGTGTCTTCCTATCTTTATTTATAAACATAGAGATTATATCACGATGATTATTTAAAGTAAAAACATATAATAACTATTTTCTTTTTATACTTTCATATAAGAAAGAATCGGTATATAGTCTTGTGCCTCTTTCATGAAAATAAAGAGTTCTTCCATACAAATCTATATCGATAAAAAGAGATGAATTTAGAACATACATATGTTTGTTTTTTGATATATTTTCTAATTGTTTATCTAATATTATTTTTTGGTTAAGATCAAGTTCATAAACGATAGAGTTGGCTTTTTTATATTCACCATTAACAATATAGTTAGCCTTTTTTAAATTTATTGCAGCCATCATGTCAAAATCATTTTTTGTAAATTTATTACAGTCAAAAGTAAGTTTCTTATTAAAAAGATACTCTTTATAATGTTTGGAAAAATAAATTGAACTAGGTACTATAATGTCTTTGTAACTTACGAAAGAATCATCTTTAAGGTGATATATCGAATCCATCATCGGATAATTAATTAATATTTGTCCTATCGAGGTAGAATCATTGAAAAAATCCACCAGTTCTTTAATAACTGAAAAATAATCTTTATAATAGCTTTCTTTTATAGCGTTTTGAATATCAAAGTCAAAAACTAAATAGACATCCGTATATAAACCATTTAACAGTTGTTTATCATCATCACTAATATTAGAATCTTTTAGAATGTCTAATATGTTGTCTGGTTTAATTCCATTAAAAATGTATTCTTTACAAACCCTATATAACTCTTTAATGTTTTGATTAAAAGGGACAACTTCAAGGTTATTGTCCATCTTTTTAACATATTTATATCTATTAAAGAAAGTCTTTTCTCTAACTTCACCTTTGACTATTAATAGAACCCTATTCACAAAACGCTCCGTTCTTATACAAGTTTTCGAGATTATGTCCTTCTCTTATTTCTCTATCAGTGCATTCTGTTAAATTCTTGACTACTTCATTATCACGAATAATAAAACAACAATCAGGTCTAGTTAATTTATTTGACATAAGCGCACAATTATGTGTGGTAATAATACATTGATACGAAGGATCTTCTGCTACCTGCCTAAAGATGTGTTCAGATAGTTCATAGTGGTAAAAGGCATCAAATTCATCTAAGTATAAAAAACTAGTCTTCTTAAGATCGAGTAGCCAACAATAGAAAAGTACTAATGATGAAGTTCCTGTAGACCATATTGAATGTAATGGCACCATTGTACTACCATATTTAACAGTAATAATATTCATATTAGTAGGAACATCTCTTGCGATTCCAAGTTTGTAGGTAATTCCTTCTTTTTTTAAAAAATCTTCTAATCCTTTTAACGATTCTTTTTCTCCATGTTCAATTAATATATCTGCGAAATTCTTTCCTCTTGATTGAAAACCTTCAAATTCATTCTCTTTTAAAGATCTAAAAAACAACATTCTATTCACGAAGTCAAAAAACTTATCAAAAGGACCATCTTTGATAAAACCAGAACGAGAATAGACATAAAGGACAAAACTAATAGAATAATCAAATCTATCTGTATCTAAGTCCTCAGCACCTTCTAGATTTAATAAATTATTTTTCTTTTGAAAATCACACATTAACACTTGTTTGCCATTGATAAAAAGTTCTTCATACACAAGAATCATTGGATTATCTTTAATATATTTATATTCCACTTCATCATTGCCGAACTTAAAAATATAATCAAAATAAACATTAGAATTTAAACGATTTAAATTTTTAAAAATACCAGTTTCGGTATTTTTTAAATTTGATGTTAAGTGCCTTGATATATCCATTATAGCTTTGCCTAAATTAGATTTGCCAGATCCATTTTTGCCAAATAATAGAGTTTTATTGTTTAATCCATTTTTAATTGCTTCTGAATGAAACTTATAATCATGAATCTTTGATAAATCGAGTTCAATCTTTTTTTCAAATCCTTTATAATTTTCAACTGAAAAATACTTAATCATAATATCTTTCTCCTTTCCGTAAACGTTTTACGGTAATTACATTATAACTTATAAATATGCTTATTGCAATATAAAACGTAAAACTTTTACGGATAACTATTTTAGGTTATACTTTCGTATCAAAATTGTGTCTTTCTCTTATTTCCCTATTAATGAATATTAATTTAAAGATTAGTTAAAACTTATCCTTTATTATCTTTTTATGCTTTTCTTTATTAATAATTATTCTTTTAATAATAAAATATACTATTCCTACAATTAAAGATACTAAAGAGATAATAAAGAGTATCATAAATACATCTTTCCAGTTTCCCATTTTATCAGCTAAAGCACCTATTCCATAGGAACTAATAACACTTCCTATATAGCACATTCCAT
>CALCVH010000040.1 GCA_937907585.1 uncultured Bacillota bacterium
TAAAGAAGTTGAAAAGTTAGGTGCTGATTCTTTATGTATTAAAGATATGGCAGGCGTACTTACTCCAAATGACGCTACAGCGCTTGTTACCGAACTTAAGAAGAATACAAAATTACCTATTGAGCTTCATTCACATTGTACAGGTGGTATATGCGAGATGACATATAAAGCCGCAATAGAAGCTGGAATAGATATTATTGATACATCATTATCTCCACTTTCTGGAGGTACTGCACAACCTTCAACTCAAGCGTTTAACGCAACGTTAAAAGGTACTAAATATGATCCTAATCTTGATGTTGATGTATTGCATCAAGCAGAGCCATTAATGGATAATATAGTTAAAAAATATTTAGCTAATGGCTTACTTAATCCTAAAGCTCTAACAACTAATCCAAATATTTTAACATATCAGGTTCCTGGCGGAATGCTTTCAAATCTTATGAATCAACTTAAAGCTCAAAACGCCATGGATAAATATGATGAAGTATTAAAGGAAGTTCCAAGAGTAAGAAAGGAAATGGGATATCCTCCACTAGTTACTCCATTATCACAAATGGTTGGAACTCAAGCAGTATTAAATATACTTCTTGGAGAAAGATATAAGATGGTCGCAAAGGAAATTCAAGATTATCTTCATGGTAAATATGGAAAAGCTCCTGCACCAGTAGATGAAAATATTAGAAAAAAGATTATTGGTGATGATGAAGTAATAACTTGTAGACCTGCAGATTTATTAGAGCCTGAATTTGAAACAATGAAGGAAAAATATAAATCTATAGCGAAATCAGATGAAGATGTTTTATCACTAGCGTTATTTGAAAATGTAGCAACAGAGTTTTTAAAGAAGAAATACGCTACTGATGAACAAACTAAAGAACCAGTAGAAGAAAAAGATGAAATCATCGAATTTAATGTGGTTCTAGGGTAGGTAGAATATGAATAGTTTATTCTTAGCGATTGATAAATCAAGTGAAGTTTCAATATCAGATGGTGCTTTATATTCTATTCTAGCCATCATCATGGTATTTGTAGTATTACTAATAATTATTGGAATTACTACATTGATATTTAAGTTAACTGGATTATTTGAATTAAAAGCTGAACTTGATAAAGCAAAATCAAATAATAATGAAACTAAAAACGAAGTTCAAAAATCAAATAATGAACATGTAGTAATTAAAGATGATGATATGTTAGCCGCAGTATTAGTTGCGTCTATCGATTATCAAAATGAAATCAAAAAAGATGTAAAAGTAGTATACGTTAACGAGTTATAATGGAGGAATTATGAAAATCTATAAAGTAAAAGTAAATGGAAAATCTTATGAAGTTGCGTTAGAAGCTGTTAGTGAAACTAATGAAAAATTAGAAGTTAAAGAAAATGAGTCAGCTCCAGTTGAAAGTGGCGCAACTAATGAAATTTTAGCTCCTATCGCAGGAAAGATCTTAGAAGTTAAGATTAAGGTTGGCGATAGAATTAAAAAAGGTGACACTGTTTTAATCGTAGAAGCAATGAAATTAGAAAACGAAGTTAAATCTAATTTTGATGGTGTTGTTAAAGAAATTAAGGTTGCTAAAGGCGCTATGGTAGCCAATAAGGATGTACTTGTTATTTTAGGATAGTTCTATGTCTCTATTAGAATTAATAATTAATTTCTTAGAAAACACTGGTATTGCTAGCTTTTTTGAAAGCGGTGGCTGGAAGAATTTAATAATGATTCTAGTTGGCGGAGTATTTTTATATCTTGCTATAGCTAAAAAGTTTGAGCCTTATCTACTTATTCCTATTTCTGTTGGAATAATACTAGTTAATATATTTCCTGAAATATATTTTACTCAAACAAGTGAAGTAACTAGTATCGCTCAAGCTAAAGCTGGCGATAGAGGATTATTAGGTATTCTTCATTATGGTGTTGAATATGAAATATATCCATGCTTAATATTTATTGGTATTGGCGCTACCACAGATTTTGCCCCACTAATTTCAAATAAAAAGACTATGATTCTAGGTGCAGCTGCACAAATTGGTATCTTCGCTGCATTCTTAGGCGCTATAGCACTAAGCCAAACTGGCATTTCAGCATTTAATTTTACAATTGGTGATGCTGCAGGTATCGGTATTATTGGTGGTGCTGATGGACCTACTGCTATTCTAGTATCAAATAAGCTTGCTAGCTCAGATTTAACCGCAGGTATCGCTCTTGCTGCATATTCTTATATGGCATTAGTTCCTGTAATCTTCCCACCTATTATTAAACTTTTTACAACTAAAAAAGAAAGATTAATAAAGATGGAAACTGTAAATGAAGTATCTAAAAAAGATAAGATATTATTCCCAATAATAGTTACAATCGTCTGCTGCGTACTAGTTCCATCTTGTACACCATTAATTGGAAGCTTAATGTTTGGTAACTTAGTAAAAGAATCAGGAGTTGTTCCTAATATTGTTCATACAGCATCAAATGCACTTCTATATATCTGCACAATTCTATTAGGATTATCTGTTGGTGCTACCGCAATTGGTACAGCATTCATTCAATGGAAAACAATTATGATTTTCGTTCTTGGTATCCTCGCATTCATTATCGCCGCAATTTCAGGATTACTCGGTGGTAAGATTATGTGCAAGCTCACTAAAGGCAAGATTAACCCAATGATAGGTGCTGCAGGTGTATCCGCAGTTCCAATGGCTGCTAGAGTTGTTCATAAGATTGGACAAGAAGAAGATAGTGATAACTTCCTATTAATGCATGCGATGGGTCCAAATGTCGCAGGCGTTATAGGCTCAGCTGTTGCTGCTGGTATCTTATTATCATTAATCGGATAAAAATGGTTTTAAATATATTAAAAATTAGAAGACAATTTCATTTTAAAAAACTGGACTCAACATCCAGTTTTTTAAAAAGGAATTATAGAAAACTAAATAATTTAACTTTTGTTTCTGCCGATTATCAAACAGATGGTCATGGAAGAATGGGAAGAAGTTGGGAATCAACTACTAAAAAGAATCTAATGTTTTCTTTTCTAATTAAAGATAAGGAAATAATTAATAAGTTTGATTCACTTTCTTTATCTATAGGAGTATCTATTTATAAAACATTAACTGAATATAATTTGTCTAATGTTTCTTTAAAATGGCCTAATGATGTATATTGTAATTCTAAAAAGATATCTGGAATATTATTAGAAAGTATTTCATCATCAAATAATATCGATTGTATAGTAGCTGGAATTGGTGTTAATCTTAATCAAGAAACATATAATGTCTTAACCGCTACATCTTACTATCTAGAAACAAATAAAACTATTAATATAAACAAATTTAAAAAATCATTATATAAAAATATAAAGGAAATGATTAGTGATTTAAAAAATAATGATAATAGTTATTTGGATATATTTAGAGAACATGATTTTTTAAAGAATAAAGAAGTATATGCGGATATAAATAATAAAAAAGAATTAGTTAAAGTTCTCGGAATTAATGATGATAATACTATAAAAGTAGAACTAAATAATACTATTTTAAACCTTAGATCTGGCGAAATTTCTTTTCATAAGGATAGTTATTAATTATATTAATAAAATTTACATATAAAATTTTGCTTGCAAAAAATAATGTGTTGTTATAAAATAACAATGCGATGTCGCAGTAGTATAATGGTTATTATATGTGCTTGCCATGCACAATATGACGGTTCGATTCCGTTCTGCGGCTCCAAATGCTTATTATCACCGGTTGAAAGACTGGTGATTTTTTCTTCTTTTAATAATTTGTCGAGTATACTCGACAAAAACAAACAAATATTGTAGAATATAATCGACAGAGGTTATATATATGAATAAGGAAATACTTAAAAAAATAATATATGATCAACATCAAGTAATACGCGATGCAGTTATTGTTGATAGAGATGTTGAGTTAGAAAAAAATGCTAATTATGTTTTAGTAGGTTTAAGACGTGCTGGCAAAACTACACTATTATATAAGCGAGTTCAAAATTTAATAAATGAAGGAGTAGAATGGGAACAAATTATTTATATCAATTTTGATGATGAAAGATTGATTGATTTTAAATTAAATGATTTTGATGATATATTACTTGTGGCTGATGAAATGTCAACTAAGATGCATTATTTTTACTTTGATGAAATACAAAATATTGATGGTTGGGAAAAATTTGCTATTAGGGTAGCAAACCAAGGATATAAAGTTGATATAACTGGCAGCAACGCTAAGATGTTATCAAATGAAGTTGCTGCTAAGCTTGGAGGAAGATATATAATTAAAGAGATATTGCCATATTCATTTATTGAATATTTAAGAGCGTATAAAACTAATTATAACGTTTACTCAACAAAAGAAATTGCCAAAGTAAATAATCTTTTAGAACAATATTTTATTTATGGTGGTTTTCCTGCTTCAATTGATTATAAAAATAAAAGAGAATATGTTTCTAGTGTATATCAAAATGTTTTATATAATGATATTATTACCCACAATAATGTAAGAAGTGAAAATGGTATGAAGTTGTTAATAAAAAAGATTTCAGAATCTGTAATGCAGGATATCTCTTATTCTAAATTACAAAATATAATTGTTGGTATAGGGTACAAAATATCTAAGGATATAATAATTGATTATTGTGAATATATGAAAGATTCATTCCTGTTATTCACTATTCAAAATTATTATGCGTCGTTTGTTGATAAGGCTAGCAATCCAAAATATTATTTTAGAGATAATGGTATTTTAAACCTATTTATTGATGGTAAAAAAACTTCACTGCTTGAAAATATAGTTGCGATAAATTTATATAGAAATAATTATGAAATGTATTATTTAAAAGGAGACAAAGTTGATATTGATTTTTACTTGCCAAATGATAATACATTGATTCAAGTAGCTTACTCAATAGAAGACAAAAATACATATGATAGAGAAGTATCTAATTTAATCAATTATTCTGAGAAAAATAAAGAAAAAACGAAACTAATAATAGTTACTTATGATGAAACGAAAGAAATTAAAATAGATGACAAAATAATTAATGTCATTAATTTAAAGGACTTCTTATTGAATAATTATTGAAATATAGTTCATAGTGTTATCTTTTTTTAACAGCACTACATTATCACCGGTTGAAAGACTGGTGATTTTTTTCTTCTAATTTCTTTTCTAGATAATCCGGTAATTCCTCTAATAGTTTATACTTAGATATACCTAATTTCATTTGATTTTTATTTAGAGA
>CALCVH010000041.1 GCA_937907585.1 uncultured Bacillota bacterium
TAGAACAAATAATATTTGCTACTTGACTATCGGTATAACTTTCCCCACCATAATTACTTGGGAAATTTAGAACTGCAAAAAAATTGGTATCGAAAACCCAATCCAAACTACCTAAATTTACATACCCCGTTTGTCTAGTTATAGTATTCCCACTTACGCTATCAAAAGCTCCTAGATGATATGAGTTTTTAAGAGTATCAGAAGTTTTGGCAGGAGTAAATCCCAATGCTGAAGTTATCATTCCTGAAGTTATCGTTGTCAAATAATTCTTACCTTCTACCCATTGTTTAGTAGCGTATGTGTTTTCGATATTATTTCCACTTCCATCGTTTTGAGCGTTTGTAGCTGTGTTAGCATTACCCGCAAATTGAGTTGAAGCCGAATTCAAAACATAAGCACTTAATAAAGTGTCAATTTTTGTTTTTGTATAAGTCGAAACATTATTTCCGTTATGAGTAAACTTAATGATTTCGGTATCTTCGTTATTGTGTGGCATAAAACTATTCCCCTTTCCTTAGAAACTAAATGTTAAAGTCTTTGTTGAAGCGTCGTAGCTATCAGTAATAGCGCTTTGTTTACTGCTCATAGAAGTTTGCAAATTGCTAACTGCAGTTTCTAAAGCTTTACCTCTATTTCCAGCAAACGCCTGATCGCTGTTCTCTCCAATGGCTAGAGTTTGAGAAATACTCGCATATAAACTTCCTGTGAATCTGTAAGTTTTTAAATCGCTTAAATCTAGATAGATTTTTCCTCTCTCACCAATAACCGCATTAGTTTTTTCCACATCACTATAAAACGTTAGGAAATCGCTGGAAACATAACCTTCAATTACATCATCTACATACGAAGGCAATTCACTTGCGGGTATTACGCCATCAACTAAATGTGCGTAATTGCCTGATGGTTGTTTATTAGCAACTGCAGTTTCTAAGTTATCAATATCAGTTTCAGTCGAACTAACTCTATCTCTCAATCCTGAAATAGCGGTTGAATTTGTAGAAATATCACTCGTATTTTGATTGATTCCGCTTTGCAAATTGCTTTCAACTCCCGTCGCTCTTGTGGTTTCAGCATCAACATAACTCTTAATGCCAGAAGATTTAACAGGATTATTAGAATTCGCTGTCGGAGTATCATCAAAAGTTAAAGTGTCTTGTTTATTCGCTAAACTTGTTTGAACGCTTGTTAAGGCGGTTTCTAGCGGTATTATGCGATTTGTAAGTAAATCACTTACCGCACTTTGTCTTGCGCTAATTTCGGCTTCTAAATCGCTTTGTGAAGCCTTTAAAGATAACGCGTTAGTCATTGTGGTTGCAAAGTTACCATCATTGTTTAAAGCGTTGCCGATTTCTTCCAAAGTATCTAATGCGGTTGAACTCGCTCCAATTAAATTATCTATTTTTGTGTCAACATAACTTTTTAACGCAAAGTTAGTATTAATTGTGTTAATAGAATTTTGTAATGCTTGCTCTACTCCACTCGCACGATTTACTTCAGTTGTAATTCGTTCGCTTAAAGAATTATCTGAGCTGGCTCTAGTTGAAGCTTCAGCATCGATTCTATTTCCAAGTGATATATCACTGTCGCTTCTAGTTTGCGCTTCCGTATTGATCGCAGCGTTTAAAGTAGTATCAACTTGCGATAACGCTTCATGTTCTTGAATAGCATTATCTCTAAGTGTATTGATATTGCTAATTATAGACCTTATAGCCTTTTGAATTTCGCCGATAGTATCTAAATCAGTATCGGTGTTGTCGCCGTAGATATTATTAATCAATTGATTGACTAATCTTAAAGTCGCTACTTTTGCTTCGTTATCTGCAATAGAACTAGCAATTTGCGATTTCTTAACATAAGTATCAACTATGTTATTGCCTTCACCATCTTGTTGAGCTTTAGTAGCCGTTTCTCTAACTAAAAAATCTCCATTTCTCAAGTCAGTTTTTAATTGCTCTAAAGCGTTGTTGACATTTTCCGCGAAAGTCTCAATCGTAAAGATGTTTATTTTTTGCCCGTTGAAAATATAGGACATTACACCCTGCTCGCCACTTTCTAAATTAGCAATTAAGGTAGATAAAAAGTTATCTACCGCATTCGCAAAATCAGAAAGTCCATTTACATGTTTTGAAAGCCAATTAAATAAAATCTCATAGCCTTCGTAATTGTACCTTTTAATTTGTTCGGCAGTATAACCGCAAGCTGTAGGTCTATCAGGCAAGATTTTAGGTGTGTGTCCTAATAAGAATTCTTTGTCTTTAGGAGCTAACTTTTGCGAAACACCATCGATTATATTTTCATCTAATATCTTACTCATAATATCTTGTTAATCTCCTCTCTAGTTAGTCCTAATTTAGACAAATAACTTTTTACTTGATTTTCGTTAGTTTCGGTTAATGAATAGCCTGATAATTTTAATACGAGCAACTTCTCGACTTTGCTAAGTTTAGTGAACTTATTAATAAAACTAATGCTCCTATCTTTCGATTTATTCGGTTGATTATTTATTAATTGAATTGCGCTAACAATATTCGAGATATTTGAATCAATGTTGCCTTTAGAAAAAGCAATCAATTTCCCCAACTTTGATTGAGGTTCGACTTTTAAAACCGAATATTTGCTCGCTTCGTAATAAGCATCATATAATTTCTTGATTACTTTCGCTTTCACTTCATCGGTGTAGTTAGAATACAAGACTTCTCTCACTGGTGCGTTAACGCGCTTATATGCGCTATAGAATTCGCTTCTTTGATTTGAAGTTAAGTCCACTTTGTCATCACTCTCATTAAAATAATAATCAGGAATATTCTTTGCAATAATATTGCTATAATTTTGATATAATTTTGATATACTCAATAAAACAGCACGATCATTCTCCCCAGTCTTGTATAAAGAATACCAAGCGCTTAAATCTTCAACCGCGGAAGTAAAGTTATTTCTTTGTACATGCGTTTTAAAAGCACTAGACATAGTATTTGAAGTAAACGCGTTATACCAATTAAAGCCTTTATAATACGCTTCTTCGTTAATTAATTTTACTATACCACTAGAATATTTATAAAGATTGCTCATCGGTATACCAAATAATTCGCTTGTATTCATACCAACTCGAATAATGGTTGTTCTAATCTTATTTGCGTCGCCAGTCTTAACGCTATTTGTAATCGCACTAATCGAATTAATCAAAGAATTAATCTTATCAACTGTGAAGAAAGAAACATCTGTGTTGTTCTCTATAGCATTTGAGAAAGTGCCGATATAAGGTATCCAATTAGCGAATAATTCAAAGCCGAAACTCTTCAATTCTTCAGGTCTGAAGAAAGGCTCGTCTTTATCTTTCTTACCAGTCAAATATTTAATTGCTTCACTAATCAAGACCAAGAAAGCAGCATTTAACGCGAAAGCTGCAACTGTGCCGACAACTTTCTTGTGGTAATTCTTATCCGAATACTCGCTATCGAATTCTTTTAATAGCGCGGTTTTTTCTTCGCTATCAGGCATTGCCTCGTAAATTTCTCTACGCTCATTCGCTATTCTTTGCTCAGTCATAATTCTATTGACTAACTGCGCTTTATTTTGGTTATCTGAAGCAAACATACCAAACATAATACGCGCAATTTTACCCATATAACCAGCACGCAAAGGCGAAACATACATCGTATAGTTATTTGACTGAGTAGTTAATAGCAAGTTCAAGAAAATTTCGGTTGCTCTCTCGCTATTAGTTTCTGTACCATAATCGCCAAAACCTTCATTTTTCGCGACAGTTTCAGCAACTGAATATACGTTCACAATGTTGTTGAATTCATCGGCTTTCTCCATTAAGAACATTGTTTTGCTAATTATATTGTTCCACTCGCTCTTTGCAACATTATTAGAAGAAACCTTTCCTTTGATATAACCTTTTTCTTCGACTCTATCTCTAAAGATTTCCAAATTCTTAGTTAAATGCTCTTTAACCTGTTTGTAATTCTTTACATTGTGGGCGACTCGCTTTTTAGAAGCAAACCAATTTTTAAAGCCTACTTCTCCCATTGTTGTGAAATCAGAAAGTAATTGCTTTGCGATTGAAGAAACGTTCAAACCCAAAGTCGCCATTTGATAACCACTTGTCAATTTATCTACGAAATCGTAATCATCATACGCTTTTGTATGCAATAAGATGTTTAACATGTAGTTCTTAAGACCTTTAGCACCTTCCCAATTAGGTATAATCTCCGCTATCAATTGATTATTTGTGACCGCATGGCCTTCGCTATCTTTGAATTGAGCGTTTAAGAACATTCTCATTTCATCTAAGTAGTCAGTGAAGTTAACTCTATAAGATAAATCTTGAATATAATCAGAAGTTGAAGCGAAGAAACCATTAACTTTGAAAGTCTTATTGTGGTTGATTCTCTCTTTGCTTCTTCCCCAACCTGAAGTAGTTAAGTATTGTCCGTTTCTCAAGCTCTTATCTAAGTCGATAGTAGCTGTTCCGCTATCAACTTGAGTCATAAAATATTTTTCTTCGACTTCAGGTGTTATGCCTGTTGTCTTTTCCATAAAACTGATATATTCGCTCTTGAGTTCTCCATTTAAAATTTTAGTCTTAATCTCTTCAATGGCTTCGAGCTCTGCAGTTGTAAACTTGCTCTTTAAGTTATCTACATCATCTTGTGCGATTGTGAAAGAAACTTTAGATTTTGTCGCATTATCAAAAACTTGTATTTTGTTGGTTGCTTTTCCATCATCGCCGAAGAATTCCCCTTCAGTTTCAATAGTTGCTAAAATGCCCGCTATAACGTCTTTTGAGACTTTAAGGTGTTTGTTATCAATACTTAGTTCGACGTTCTTTCTAAACGCCTTTAAATCGATTTTATGAGCCTTTACAATTGCTTCAATAGATTTTTGATATTGATTATTGAACTTGATGTATTTTTGCTCAACTTCATTGAATCTAGAAGTTAATAATTTGTAGAATTGACTTTCACGACCTAGATAGTTAGCAATAACACTAGGTAAATTGATCGCGGTGTTTCTAATCGCAGCGACTTTATCTTTCCATGCACTTCTTTTCGATTTTGAAGCAATTTGAGTTAAGATATCGTGCGACTTACTAGCCGTTTCTTTAGCTTTTTCGGTGTTCTCAACTCTATGCTCGTTATACTTTTGAATAACGAATTGCAATAAGTTGTTATAATCTTCCATAACTTTAACAGGCATTTCGATATGAGAAAGCCAATTAGAAGTTGCTTCATCGCTAAAATCTAAATGTTCTCCGTTGAATTTAGGTATATACGTACCTTCGGCTTTTTGTGCTAACGCGTCAATAACACTCATTACTTCATCAATGCTATTGCGAATATTTTCATCAAAACCATAGAAGCTACCTTCCATTTTTTCGGCAGTATAAAATTCGCCTAAATTATAGACATTTTTAATAGCTGAAGGAGTTAAGGACATACCAGACTTTGAAATGGGGTTTCTCTTTTGGAAGTCGGTATAAAACGAAGAGTTCAAAACAATATCTTGCGTTGTTAAGTTCTTCGCTTTTGCTTTTGTAATGCTATTTCTAAACGAATTGAAAGACTTATTTATCTTCGCAACTAAACGAGCACGTTCACGTAAGTTATTAATTACATTAGCGAGATATTGCATTCTATCGTTCATCTTAGAATTAAATGTTTGAGAGCCAAAATCATCGATAACAGTCTCCATAGTCGAAAGAATAGCGCTCTCGATTTCTTCGCTTACAGCAGTATTATTTTCTTCCGCGTA
>CALCVH010000042.1 GCA_937907585.1 uncultured Bacillota bacterium
CCGATTGTTATGTAGGCACATTATCTAATGCCTTCGCATCTATAATTGGTTCATTTATGGGTGGTGGAAGTGGAACTGGTACTCAAATTAATGATATCTATCAATTAAGTGTTCGTAACTTAGGTGGAAATGATATAGCTAATGAAATATCAATCTATCCAGTTAACTTCAATTTAAAAGATAAAGTAACTGATTATTTAGATAATTGGAATAATGATGCTGATGTAACGTTTAATACTAGTGATGGAACAACTAAAACTCTTAGTAGAAGCGATAGAGATGAAATTAAATATAACGATACAATAGGTATTATCATTAGCTTAGTTAATACAATGATTAACGCAATATCTTATGCATTAATCGCATTTACTGCTTTATCATTAGTAGTATCAACAGTAATGATTGGTATAATCACTTATGTATCTGTAGTTGAAAGAATAAAAGAAATTGGTGTTATCAGATCGCTTGGTGGTAGAAAGATGGATGTATCTAATCTATTTATCGCTGAAACAGTCATGATAGGACTATTTAGTGGTATATTAGGCATACTAATTACTTATCTATTATCACTAATTGTTAACTTAATATTAAATCCAATCATTGGATTCAATATCGCAACACTTCCAATATCTAATGCGTTTATCATGATTGCAGTATCAATCGTGTTAACATTAATTTCAGGTTTATTCCCTGCGACAAGCGCCGCAAGAAAAGATCCTGTAGTCGCATTAAGAACTGAATAATAATGGTTTATAGAGATGATAAAATACATTATTTTCGATTTTGATGGAACATTATTTGATACAGAACCACTTCATTTAGAAAATAGAATTAAATTCATTAATTCTTTATCTTTACCAAACGTTTTAAATGAAGATGATATAATGGGTAGAAGCGTTTTGGAAGTAGTTTGTCATCTCTTTAAAAAATATAATATAGATATGGACCCATTGGCCGCATCTCAAATGTATTTTAATTCTTTATTAGATTTATTAAAAAAACGTAACTTAAAACCTAATGAAGGGGTTATAGAAGTTTTAGAATTCTGTCAAAAACATGATATAAAAATGGCTGTTGCGTCATCATCGATTAAGTATTATTTAGAAGATTATTTAAAATATACTAATATTAGAAAATATTTTGATTATGTGCTTGGTTATGATGATGTAGAAAAAGCTAAACCTGAACCAGATTTATTCAATAAATCCATATCTTTATTAAATGGAAATAACGATGAGACTATTATTATAGAAGACTCTTTATCTGGTGTAATCGCAGGAAATAAAGCCAATATAAAAGTAATAGGTTACGATAATCCAAGCGATTCTAGATTTAAACAAGATTTGTCAAAATCTTATAAGATTATCCATTCATTTTATGAATTAATAGATTATATAAAGGAAGAAAATCATGTGTCTATTTAAAAAGAAAAAACCTAAAATAGAAATTAATTCTAAATTTAAAAAAGGTGAACTAGTTTCATTCTTTTATAGAGGTGATTTGAAATTTGGCTTTGTATATGGTATAAAATTAAATGAAGAATCTAAAGTTATATATGACATTCAAATCGGTGGAGAATGTCCAGCGATTATTAAAGATATTAGAGAATTAGATTTAGTTAGAAGAGAAAAAAGGAATCAAAATGTCTGAAAAAGTAAGTATTTATGATATTGCGAAGCATCTAAATATTTCTCCTGCGACTGTATCCTATGTTATTAATGGAGTAGATAAAGTATCTAAGAAAACTAAAGAAGAAGTTTTAAAAGCCATTGATGAACTTGGATATGTTCCTAATTATAGCGCAAGAGCTGTTGCGACAGGAAAAACACACCTTATTGGTGTGATTTTACCTGTAGATAATGCATCAATCGCCTTCTTACAAAACCCTTTCTATGTTGAATTTTTAGGTGGCTTTGAAAAAGCTATTGAAAATTATAATTATGATATCTGTATAGCGGTATATAAAAAAGAAACAGATGTTAAAGAATGGATTAAGAAAAGAGGCTTAGATGGCCTCGCTATGCTTGGATCATATGAAAAGAAAGTATTAGATTCTATTAAAGATACATCCATTCCTATTGTATTAACTGATGAATATAGCGATTTAAAAAGCGATTTCAATCTAGTAAAATCTAGCGATGAAGACGGAATGTTTGAAGCGACTAAATATTTAATTGACAATGGTTTTAATAGAATTGGCTTTGTTGGATATCCATCAAAATATCCAGTAGATAAGTATAGATATAAAGGATACCTAAAAGCATTAAAAGAAGCTAAGATTGAATATAAAGATGAATATCTATATGAAACAGGCGCAACTTTTGATGAAGGATATTCTATTGGTGAAAAGATTATATCTAATAATAACGTTGACGCAATTGTATGCAGTGGTGACATTTTAGCTATTGGTATAATGAAAAAGATAATGGAACTTGGTTTTGATATTCCATCTGATTTATCAATAATTGGATATGATGATATTCAAGATGCGAATTTCGTATATCCAGGTTTAACAACAGTTCACCAAGATATATTTGAAAAAGGGTATAGAAGTGCTCAAATATTAATAGATATTTTAGAAAATAATAGAAAAGGTACTTCATCTATCAACTTAAAACCATACCTTGTAAAAAGAAATTCTGTAAAAGAAAATAAGTAAAAGATTTACTATTTGATATATACTAAAGAAATACAATTAAATAGGTATATTTTAAGAATATGATAAATATTAAAAAATGATGATAGAGTGTAGGACTCTATCATCAAAAAACGCTTATTATAATTCTTTATATGCTATTTCTAAACTATATTTATCAAAAGCTAAACCATATAGAATAATTCTTTTTAATTCTCTACTCTTTAATTCTTGATAATATTTTTTATCTATAATTTGTTTTAACGCCTTAGAAGCATATTCTTCGAGGCGTTTTTTACTATTTTTATTATTGTATTTTTTTAGTTCTATTACGATACCTAAATTATTATTATTTTTAGGAAGAATCATAATATCACATCTGCCTTTATCGTTATTTACTTCACTTTTAACAATATATTCATCAAACAAAGTTGCTAAAATGCTTGTTATAACTAATTGATAGCTTTTTTCATTATTTAGATCGTAATAAGAAAAAGAAGTAAGAATATAATTTTCTAATATATCTTTTATTTTATCATTTGATCCATTAATAAATGCATCCTTTAAAGAAGCAGCTATTGTTAGCAATGTTTTGGTTGATTGTTTTCCTATAACTTCGTTTTTAAATACATATTGTATTTCTTTATTAGGAATAAATACTGCATATTGATCATCTATTTTTTTAGCTGTTAAATATCCTATTTGGACTAAGAAAGATAAGAATGAATCAATATTATTATTTATATCTCTATAACTTATTTTAGGATTAAAATCTATCGTTAATTTTTTGTTATTTAAAAATTCTGCAAAAATTTCTTTATCATATACATATTCTTTATTGTTTTCAAATAAAGTATGTATTAATGAATTTGTGCTTGTGTTAACCCAATAATAAGAAAAAGATTTATTTTCTAAATAATTTAGAATTGACCATGGATTATAAATAGTATTTTCATTTGTTCCATACCCTCCATACCATTTATTAACATTATCTAAATTATATAATAAATCATATTCCTTTAAGGTGTTCTTTATTTCAGATTCAGTAAAACCAAAATAATTTATTAATTTGTTATCAGATATTGTAGAAACAGATAAGTTATTTAAGCCAGAAAAGAGAGATTCTTTTCCTATTTCTAGTACACCAGTAACTAAAGAGAACAGCATGTAATCATTTCCTTTTAAAGTAGATGAATATAGTGATTTAAAAAAGGAAATTGCTTCATCATAATAATTATTATCAAAAGCTGATTGAATTGGTGTATCATATTCATCAATCAATATAATTACTTTTTTCTTATATATTTTATATAAATAATTTGATAGTTTTAATATACTATTCGCATATTGGAAAGGATCGGTATATTTTTTATCAGTTACATCAATGTACTCATTTTTTTCTATTTCAAATAAATCATCTGAAGATAATATTTCAGGATACTTTCTATAAAGGATAGAAATTGAATCTATTATTTGTTCACAGAGAGTAGAATAAGAATTAGCATTTATGTTTTTATAGTTTAATCTAATAACTGGATATTTATTTAAATATTCGCTACAAATATCATCATATTTGAATATAGATAAATCTTTAAATAATGAAGTAGAATCAGTTTTATTTGAAAAGAAATATTCAACCATAGATAGATTAAGACTTTTTCCAAAGCGTCTAGGTCTAGTTATTAATAATGATTTTCCTATGTATGCATCAATAATATTTTTGATTAATAATGTTTTATCAATATAGTAATAGTTTTGAGCAACAGCAAAATCTTCTATTCCAATTGGCACGTTTAAATTCATTGCTTTTCACCTCTTTATTATATTTTACAGCAAAAACCACCAAAAAACCACCAAAAAATTATTTTAACCACCAAAAAACCACCGACTTTTGAAAAAAACCACCGAAAAACCACCAATTGCCATAAAAAAACCACCGAATATCACAAAAAAACCACAAAATGTTTAATATCCTATTTTATCCCTATATTTAGCGATAATAATGCAAGTTAAAGTTAAATTTAGTTAACCGGTTAAATTTTTTACTTTTATTTTTAAAAATAAATGTTATAATTAAAATGAAGGAAGGAAATTTTATATATGAAACCATTGAAACTTGTATTTGTTTTTCTTGTTGTTCTAATGGGGATTATGCTTGTTGGATGTAAGACAACTGAATCAACAACATCTAGTCAAGTTATAAATACCACTAAAAAGGATGTTATTGAAGGAGAAACTAAAATCAATGAATCTAACTTTGTAATAGAAGAAAATGCAAAAAAGGTTGAATCTACAAAGTTAGTTACTTATGATGGACCTAACTATTTAACTCCTTATCAAGGAATGAATGTAAAAGTAAATGATAAAGAATTATTTGTATATGAAACTAGAGTAAATCATGATAGACAATTCTCCTGGACTTTACCAACTTCTAAAACAGCGGTTGTAGTTTTTGATTTTGAAGGAGAAGTAAATGTAGAAGTTACATTAACTGAAAATATTGAAAGTGCTAAAGTAACTCCAGAAATCTATGGAGTAACTCCTAAGATTAACGGAAATACTATCTATTTTAAACTTCAATATCCTACAAGTTATTGTCTAGAAATAAATGGTGATTCAAATAACTGTTTACAAATATTCGCTAATGAAATTGAAACTGATGAAGAACATATAACTAAAGAAGAAGCAGATAATGATGATTCTATACTATATATTGGTCCAGGTGTATATAAAGCTGATGCGATTCCACTAGACTCAAATATGACTTTATATTTAGCTGGAGGAGCTTATGTATATGGACAAATCAGAACTGAAGGATTAGAAAATATATCAATTAGAGGTAGAGGAATAATTAGTGGCTCTATATATAATAGAAGAAGCGAATCTGAATATACTTTACCTATCGAAATCAGAACATCTAAAAATATAACTATTGAGGATATAACTATTCTTGATCCTGCAGGATGGACTATTACATTATATAAATCTAATAATATTAATATAAATAATGTACATATTATTACATCTAGACAGAATGGTGATGGTATAAGCGTTCAGTCTTGTAGTGATATAAATATTAGTGGTGGATATGTAAGAACTTGGGATGATTCACTTGTAGTAAAGAATGTCGATGGTGGATTAACTAATAATGTTACATTTGATGGAGTAACAGTTTGGACTGATCTAGCTCAATCAATGGAAGTTGGTTATGAAGCAAATGGTACTACAATGAATGAAATAACATTTAAAAATATCATCGTTTTACATAACTTCCATAAGGCAGTTATATCTATGCATAACGCAGATGATTCTAAGATTACTAATGTTAAATATCAGAATATTATTGTAGAAGACGCAGAAACTTTAGGAGATAATAGAACAGATTCAGAAAATGATTTCCTAATCGATTTATGTGTACTATATAACACTGATTGGTCTAAATCAGTTGATATTAAAGGAACTATTAAAAATGTTCTAATAGATAATGTAGTAGTATATAAAATTGCGGATACTGTAGTTTCTAGGATTAATGGATATTCGAACACATCTAATATTGATGGAGTTGAAATCAAGGATGTAGTAATCGTAAATAAAGCGATAAGTAGTGAACAAGATTTAGGATTATTATCTAATCAATATGCATCAAATATTAGTGTTAAATATGAAACTCAACCAGTTGGCGCAATAATTAAATTACCATACAAGCTAGAACTTAATACTAGTGACATTCAAGCATCTACAAATGCTAATATTGAACAAGATGGTATGTTAGTACCTGATTTCGCTAGAGGAAATGGTGAATTACCATATATCGGAGTTAAAAGCAGCATTGAAGCGACAGTTACCGCAACACATTCCAAGGGTAATAAAAATAATACTCCAAGCGATGATGGCAGCGGAGATTATACATATAGTGGATATAACGCATCAAATGCATATGATAATAACCCTAATACATCTTGGAGAAATAAAGATTGGACTAATGAAGATGATGAATTCGCATGTCTAACATTCGATTTTAATAGTAAACTTGTCAATATTGGCGTTGTTAGAATATTAGGTAGTATAGATAATGAATTCTTCTATAATTATTCTATCCAAATTTGGGGTTTAAAATTAAAAACTGACGGAACTATCAATGATAAATATACTAAGTTAGTATCTATGAAAGATTATGATATGACCCCAGGTAGCAACAACTGTATTGATATAAATATCACTACACAAAGTTACGCTGGAATCCAATTAAGACTTTATAGAGATAGTAAAGATACATCAGCTAAATATTATGAAATAAGTGAAGTTGAATTTTACGCTCCTTCACTAGCCTATAATAAAGCTATTGTTGATTCAAGTGAACATAATGATGTGTATAATGTTGAGAAACTAGTTGATGGTGATGCGACAGGAACATCATATTATGAATCAAAAGGTGTTCCAGCTTATGTAGTAATTGATCTAGGTGATAAATATGATATTTCAACTATCGTATTATCATTACCACCATCATTATTATGGAATACTAGAACCGAAGAAATTGAAATTCAAGTATCAGATTCAGACTTTAGTTATAGTGATAGTGTAACATTTAATACAATCGTAAATAAAACAGCTTATACATTTGATCCGACACTTGGAAATAGAAATATTATTAATTTTGATACTGTATCCGCAAGATTCGTAAAAGTAATTATCTATTCAAATGATAATTCAGGTGGATATGCAGCACAATTATCTGAAATAGCAATTTATTAAAAAACAATATATAAACAAGGAGAAAAAATGAAAAAGAGTAACTTTTTATTATTTGCATTGTTATTTTCTTTGACATTAGTTTTAGTGGCTTGTGCAACTACAACTACTA
>CALCVH010000043.1 GCA_937907585.1 uncultured Bacillota bacterium
ACTGGAGCTTGGTCTATAGTATCTTGAACAGACACGTGGTTCTTTATAATATCACTAATCTTAGTTCTTAGTTGATAGCTCATAGTTACAGTTTCTGGCGCAGTTATTGTAGGAGCGTCCGTATCTCTATAATAGATGGTGATATCCTTATCTGTCCTATTTCCTGATGAATCCTCTAATCTTAATGTTAAAGGAGTTACAGTAGGCTGAGTTACACTTGATGGATAGCTTCCTACTATAGTTATTGCCTGTGGCTGCATCGTATCATATCCATCATATGTCTCATATTGATTCTTTATCATCTGGTCGGTTACTGTTTCACCAATCGAAAAATAGAGTTTATCAGGACCTGTTATTGTTGGAAAATCCCTATCAACAACTTTAATAAAGAAATGACCTGTTGTAGTATTTTGTCCATCAGAAACAGAACATTCAACTCTATATTTACCAGTTATATTCTTATTTGTTAGATATGTACCAGCTTCTACAACTAGGCTTCTCTTTAAGTCTCCAAGATAACCATCTGAACAATATACCATCTCAACGATTTCCTCTTTCGTTAATGGAGCGTCATATGAGACTTCAATTATAGGACATTCATTCTTAGATAAATCAAATACTCCAGTATGAGGATAGAACTCTTCAAATTCATCAGCTATATCATCCCCTGAGAAAATCATAATTCTTCCTTCATTTTCTAAGAAGTCATCTTCAAAGTCAGCGATATATAAAACCTTAAACGAAAAAGCGTTAGATGGAATATCATCTACCATGATAGTTCCGCAAATAGTGCCTGAGCTATCATTTTGAAGTTCACCATCATTTCCAAAACTTACTCCTATAGAAACCATATCGATATCAAAAAACTCCACAGCTACAACATCTGGTTCAATTGGTCTTGCCCAGTTAAAGTATACCTGGAAATAAAGAGGCTTTGTCGTATCAGGGAGATAAATATTGTTTGGTGTTGAATAGCGAGTCTGGTCTCCAACCAAGTTAGTAGGATCTAGTAAGTTCATTCCACCAGCGTAAGATAGTTGGATGACAGTGTCTGCTTTAGTTTCTCTAAAATTTTGAACGAAAATAAAAGAGAATGTTAATGCGATTGTGGCTAATGCCAATAAAAATTTTCTTTTCATTTTTTCACCCCTCACATAATACATACTCAAGAAGTGCCAAAAATTAGAAAAAATTTTTTTATTTTTTTAATAATTCGTCATAAGCAGCTAAAATTTGGTCTACCGTATCATAGTCTTTTACAACGATTCCACTAGCGTTTGCGTGACCACCGCCCCCAAATTTATTAGCTATTTCATTAATTGCGATACCTATAGATCTAACTCTACATCTAATTTCATCTTTTTTGTATTCATTAATTAAAATCCAAATCGGATGATCTTTGATGTTGCCTAGACAATTAACCATATTAGATGCTTCATCATATTCTACATCGTATTCTTCTCTTACTTCAGGAGTTATCTTTATATAAAGAACTCCATTAGGTGTAGATTTAATGTTTTGTTCAACATATCCTTTAAATCTTACTTCTTCAAAAGATGATTCATCTAATTTATTTAATATTGTTTGCGCATCGAGCCCACAATCATACATCATCCCAACCTTTTTCATAGTATCACCAGTAACTCCAGAATATTTAAATCTTCCAGAATCGGTTACTATACCAGTAAATAAGGCTTCAATTCCAAGTTTCGATATTGTTGCTTTAGGGAAGTTTAAGAAAAAATCAAAAATCATTTCTGCACAAGCGCATTTTTCTTCTTCAACAAAATTTATATATCCAAAAGGTTCTAAATTTGGATGATGATCAATTTTTATAATTCTTGTTGCGTTATTTAATCTAGTATCATTAGCTCTGCTTTTAGACGCATTATCTACAGAGATAACTAAAGAATCTAAAAACTCGCTATCTTCTGCAGTATCGCTTTTTCCTAAAAAATCTAGGTAAGATACGTTTTCATGAAGAGCTTTAACACTTTTATTTGGAAAAGTTGATTTAATTATCTCTCTTAATCCAATTGCGCTTCCTACACAATCTCCATCCGCTCTAATATGAGTGGTAATTAAAATTTTGTCATTCTTTTTTATTTCATTATAAATTTGTTTATAAATGTTCATATCTATCTAGCTCCTCATTTACATCTTTGATGATTTTTAAATAATCATCTCCAACTTTTATTCTACATCCACACGCTAACTGATGTCCACCACCATCATATTTTTTCGCAACATTTAATATAGGAATTTCTTTACTTCTAAATTCAACATACACTGTTTCATTATCATCAGCAACAGTAAAGTTAATAAACGCATCAACTCCTTCTATATTTGATAATAATCCAACGCATCCTCTTGATGAAAAGCTATATGATACATGGTATTTATCTCTAGTTTCTTTTGTAACATAGTTATACGCTACCCTTCCATTCACTTTAAATGAAGATAAAATATATCCTCTAAAATACTTTTCTTCCTTCTTTTCATCTTTCTGCATAATTTTATAGATATTTATGATATCAGCTCCCGCATCTATCAACAATTCGCACATTTTAAATGTATTTGATGTAGTTCCTTTATATAAAAATCTATTAGAATCACCAACTATTCCAAGATATAGACAATCCGCAGATTCTTTAGTAATCTTTATTTTATTTTCGTATAAGAATTCAGTAACTAGTTCTGCAGCACTAGAATATTCGCTCTTAATCACAACTAAATCTCCAACATCAGGATCATTTTCATGGTGATCTAAAACGCATACCATATCCGCAAGTAAATAATTCTCATCATACATCAGTGCTTTACAAGATGTATCAACAACTATTACTAATGAGTGTAAATAATCTGTAGAACTTAACACGTCCATCTTCTTTTCAAATAGATTATTAGAATTTTCATCACCTGAAACATATATTTCTTTTTTAGGAAAAGCATTCTTTAATGCGTAATATAGTCCTAGTTGTGATCCATATGCATCATAGTCAGGATTCTTATGTCTTAATATAATAATTTTGTTGTATTTATTAATTTCTTTTAATATCTTTTTAAACATAAAAAATACCTCTTCCCTTAAATAAGGGAATAAGTATAACATATAAAAATAATGATGTCAAAAATAAAGATAATGTATCTATAAAAAATACTTGAATACTCACATGAATAGAACTATCATATAAATGTAGATTGTTTACAATCTGCAAAATTAGTGATTATCTTTTGATTTTTCACTAATAGGAGGGGCGACCTAAATATATAAATATCTTATTGAATTATCATTAGATAGTCATATAAGGGGGTTGCTTATGATATATAAATATCTAGTTATATTAAATCTAGTATTATCTATAATATCAAACGCTATCTCTATTATTCTTAAAAGCAATAAAAAAAGATAGTTAGACACTTCCAAGTCGCCCCATCCACCATTATATTACAACAATAATTTGTTATTGTAAAGTAAAATCTTACTGAATTAATATGCTAGATAAAAGGACTGTTTGTCGTAATTTCAAACAGTCCTTTTAAATATTTTTCAGTTTTAATAAGTGTGCCAGAAACGGGACTTGAACCCATATTTGGTGTTTACGAGACACCTGTACTAACCAGTTATACGATCCCGGCCCAATATATTCTATCACTTATTCCTGCATATCTCTTAACTTTTCTTGAAGTTCAATAGACTCTAAAATAATTTTAATAAGATTCTCAAGTTCAGAGCCTGATTTAAAATCGCTTTTTACCGCATAATTAACTCTGTTATCCTGCAATAATTGTAGTGCTTTATCCTTTTTTCCTTTTGGATATACGCTAATTGCGGTTCCGCCTTTTTCTTTAACTAATGTCATACAAGGAATATCGGTGATTCCATCACCAATATATATCATATTTCTAAATTCAACATGTTTCTTTTCTATTCTCTGGTTAACTTGTTCATCATTAGTTAAATCAGTTGTTCCCTTACAGATTCTAAATAGATATTGTGTCTTTAAAGTATAGTTAACTATTGTTTTAGGCCAATACGCTACACCTTCATCATCATATAAGAATTCACATCCATATACCTGTTTAAATTCATCGTATATAGGAGACCCTTCTAATATTTCTTTATTGCCACTAGAAATAATATAGTGTTCTAAGTTGATATTGTGGTCGCTTGCGAATTCATTTACTCTCTTAAACCAAGTGGTAACTCCTTCAAAGAATTTCATACCTTTCCCACAATGGTTTAGATATTCTTTAGTTAACTTGATTCCATGAGCTTTCGCTTCATCAATCATAACCTTCAAATAGCTTAATGTAGAATCCGTTCCATGGGTCTTGCTAAATTGTTCGCACTCCTTCCAAAACTCCGCTTCTCCCATGTTTAAGTTTGGGATAAACGCAAAAGACTGCATATCGTTAACAGCTAAAGTTTTATCAAAATCATAACATATCGCTACTACTGTTCTTTTATCCATAGTAAGATCCTCCTAGTATATACATAATATTACAAAACAATAAAAATATCAAACTTATGCATTTCTAGTCTTAATAAATTCAACTAAATCTTTATCGCTAATAGGTCTAGAAAAATAAAATCCTTGTATATATTCACAATTTAATTCTTTGAATATGTTATATTCTTTTTCTGTTTCTACACCTTCAACGACTATTTCATAACCGATAGATTTAAATAGTTTTATCGTATCAAACACAATCTTTTCCATCTTTTCATCTCCGATAGAATCAACGAAGGATTTATCAATTTTAATTATTGAGAATGGAATATCCATCATTCGTTTAATATTTGAATATCCTGTTCCATAATCATCTAAAGATAATACAAACCCCATATTAACAAGCTCACTTATATTTTTAGTGATTATAGATAAATTGAATGCATTTCTTGATTCAGTGATTTCAAAGATGATTTGTTTAGGAGATATATGATGTTTAGTAGTTATTTCAATAATTGATTTTGGAAGGAAAGGATTAAGTAATTGATTAAAAGAAAGGTTCACTTCCATATATGATAAGCCATTATCTGAAAATTCTTTTGATTCCATAAACGCACAAGCTTTTTCAAGAACTATTAATCCTATTTCATTGATGGTGCCGTTGTTTTCTGCGGCGCTTACGATTAACTGTGGATTGATGTATCCATATTTATCGGTCTTTAATCTTAAAAGAGCTTCTACTGATTCTATTTTATCTCTTTGAATAGAATATATAGGTTGATAGAAAACTTCAAACTTATCATTCGCTAAAGCGTCTGTAATAATATCGTGGATTTCTGATTCAATAATGAAATCATCATTAACATATAAATCTCTATAATCGTGATATGAACTCAACTTATCTTCATTGTTGTTCACAAATTCGATTAGGTTTATGAATCTTTCAACAGAATCTATATCATCTGGAGTTCTTACTATGATGTTTTTGAAACTGATTGATGATTCAATAGCCTTGAATGTAATATCCATAAATATCTTATTAATTTCATTTATTAAGACATCTACTTTATTCTTACTATTTTCAATAAATGAGACTACATATAATCCTTTTCCTAGATAATATGGATTTGAGAATGTCAAAATCTTTCTACTATTATTTACGATTTTTTCAGATACTTCGTCACATATATCATACATTTCTTTAAAGCTGATGATAGATTTAATTGCATCATATCCTTCTATTTTAAATAGTACGTGTACATGTTTTTCTTTTGAAAATAATGCGAGTTTTAGATTGTTTTCAAATGATTGGAAGTTGTTTATACCTGTTTCGCTATGTTGACCATTCTTATTAAAACACAACAACATTGAAGTTAATAAATTGATCGATGTTGAAAACATTTCCACAAGAAGGTTAGGTTTTACCGCAAGTTGGAAGATACTTGGAACTATAGTGATAACTGGGATCATAAGAAGCGCAAATTTATTTTTTCTTGTAAATATTTTTCTATATCTTATGACATAAGAGACACTTAGGAATAGATATCCCCACCCTATTACGAATAGGACGCTCATTAAGAATCCTCTTGTATATATTCCATTTTCATCTATTTTAAACACAAAACCAGTTAAAGGATTAGTTAAGACTAAGATAACAGATATTGTATATGGAATATAAAACAACATCTCAAAAGTTTTGTTTTTGCTTATTTGTTGAGTATTTTCTGTCATAAATATCATAAATAACCCGCACATGAATCCAGATGTTATTCTAAAAAGGAAATAGAAAGTGTTATTTATATATAAAGTAATTCTTCCGACTTCAGTAAGGCTTCCTAGTATATCAAATATTGTGCACAAAAAAGAAACTAAAACAAACCAGAACAAAAGCCTTCCTGTTCTTCCTATATACATTTTTCTTATGAGTATTACAGTAAAAACAAATATATTAATCGCCAATGCTGCATAATCAAAATATAATATGTAATTCATCTAAACCTCCATTTTTTATAAACAAAAGAAGGCATACTTAGCCTTCTATTTCAATTAATTCATATTCTCTTTGTCCAAAACCTAAAAGCGATGCGGCTTCAATAGTATGAATACCATGTCTAGATTCAACTCTCTTAATAAAATGGTCCTTACCTTTATCGTTAGAATTATAAACTAAATCTAAACATGCTTGATCTATTGCGATAGGATCTAATGATGCGAGTATACCCATATCCTCTAGACAAGGATCTTCTGCGACGTCACAACAATCACAATCAACTGACATATTGACCATTACATTGATATATGCGCTTCTTCCATTAAAATACTTAGCGACACTAGATGCAGCATCAGCCATCGCTTCTAAGAATGTATCTTGTGGAGGTAAATCATTCCAAAGATTATACTGATCAAGTGTTCTACCTGCGGAATGGATATACGCTTTACCTTCGCTTGAAGCACAACCGATTGATAGTTGTTTTAAAGCTCCTCCATATCCGCCCATTGGATGTCCTTTAAAATGGGATATAACAAGTAACCCATCATAGTTTCTTAAATTTTTACCTATATAGTTTTTCTTTAATACTTTTCCGTTTTCAATTGGAATTTCTAAATATCCATCTTCATCTAATAAATCAACAGAAAAATATTTATTCCATCCGTGTTCTTTAAATAGCGCTTTATGTTTTTTTGTTGTATTTCTTGCGCCATCATATGCGGTGTTACATTCAACTATTCTTCCATCAAAATATCTTACTATTTTTCTATAAAATTCTGGTCTTAAAAAATTCTGATTTCCCATTTCGCCAGAATGAACTTTTATTGCGACTTTTTCGCCTAGATTAACATTTAATAATTCAAATAATTTAACCAAGCTTTCCCCTGATATGTTTTTAGTAAAATAGACTTTAGACTTTTCCATATTTAGTATTTCTCCTGCATTTCGATTTTATCATGACTTTTACATTTAGACTATAAAAATGGTAAAAAATTCAATTATTATTAATTGAACTTTAACAAAAATATGAATTTATAGTTAATGTATCATAATAATTCTTGAATTATTGCGTTCATTTGATCTAATTTATTGATCATATCTTTTCCAAGAATAAGTTGAGACTTAGCTCTAATTAGATTTTGACCTTTATATTTTTCGTGGAAATATACATCCCCTTCTAAATAGTCAGTTAAAAATCTAGAACCACATTCTAATGTCATAGTGATTGCGCCTAAAGCTAAAGTATCAATCTCATTTTTAGTTAATGAATCTTTAGTAGTTTTTAAGAATCCTTTAGCGAAAGCTCTAAATTTATCTAGACAAAGATATATTTTAGTTGGATCGCTTTCATCTTCTCTATTATTAGCTGCGCCAGTTCTTATTGAATCCCCAAAATCGAACCCAGCAAGTCCAGGCATTACAGTATCTAAATCTATTACTGATAATGGTTCATTAGTTGTTAAGTCAAATAGGACATTATTACATTTTGTATCATTATGAGTAACCCTTAGAGGCAACTCATTATTATTAAGCATTCTAGTCATTCTAGTGCTTATTTCTTCTAATTTAAGATATTCATCATATAAATCTTTTACAGATTCAAACCTATTGAATTCATCTTTTTCTTTAGCTTTTTTTAGATTCTCAAATCTACTGATAGTATTATGGAAATTTGGTATAGTTTCACTTAATAATGAAGCATTGAAATTAGATAATTGGCATTGGAAATTACCGAACGCATATCCACAATTCTCAATAATATCCATATTATCCATCACATTGTATGTTAAAGAATGAGTTATGTAGTGATACATTCTCCAATATTCATTTTCACTATCTATAACATAGTAGTTACCATCTAAAGCCTTAATAAAAGATAATACATATCTATCAACAGGCATATTCTTTCTAGTTAGTTCATTTCTAATATGTGTTGTGGTGAGAATAATATTGTTCATTAAAGAGACAGGATCTTTAAATACATATTTATTGATTCTCTGCATAATGTATTCTTTATCATCATCAAATTTAACTCTATATGTTACATTTATATGACCGATAGTGATGTGTTCTTCTTCAACTATTTTATTATTTATACCAAAAAGCTTAGCTACTTTAGATAAATCCATATCGCACCTATTATTTTTTAATATATAAATTCTTTTGGAATCTCCAATGATCTTCCATCATTTCATCTATTCCACGGCTTGCGACAAATCCCATTTCTTCTTTAGCTTTAGTTGGATCTGCATAACATACCGCAATATCACCAGGACGTCTATCGAAAATCTTATATGGAACTTTCATATTAGACGCTTTTTCAAAAGCCTTCACAACATCTAAAACAGAATATCCAATTCCTGTTCCAAGGTTATATATTAATAATCCGTGTACCTTATCTAATTGTTTAATCGCTAAAACATGACCATTAGCCAAATCTGATACGTGGATATAATCTCTTACACCAGTTCCATCTTTAGTATCATAATCATTTCCCCAAACTCTTAAGAATGGTCTTATACCAGCCGCAACTTCAGCGATATATGGAACTAAATTATTAGGAGTTCCATTTGGTCTTTCACCAATTAATCCGCTCTTATGAGCACCAACTGGATTAAAGTATCTTAATATCGCAATCTCCCATTCATTATCAGATTTATATAAATCTTTTAGAATGTATTCAATAAATAATTTAGTTCTTCCATAAGGATTGGTTGCACCTAATGATGTAGTTTCTTTTAGAGGTACTTCTTGGCTAGTTCCATAAACTGTTGCGCTTGAAGAGAATACAATTCTTTTAACATTGTTCTCTTTCATTACTTCAAGTAACGCAATTGTAGATCCAATATTATTATCATAGTAATCGATTGGAATTGTAGTCGATTCACCAACAGCTTTTAATCCAGCGAAATGGATTGCGCCACTTATTTCATTCTCTTTAAATATCTTTCTTAATAGTTCTTTATCTCTACAATCTCCGATATAACAAGTTATATCTTTTTTAGTTAATTCTTTTAGTTTATCGAGTGCGTCAATTCTCGAATTAACTAAATTATCGATTATAACTGTTTCATATCCAGCTTCATAAAGTTCTACTACAGTATGGCTTCCTATATATCCTAGTCCACCAGTCACAAGAATTTTTTTCATTTTAAAGTTCCTCACTATCTAATTTTTTATATAAATCTTCTGTTTTAACATAAGTATGGTAGAAATCTTTTCTAGAACAGCCAGCTCTTCCTCCACCAGCGCAAGCACAGGCACATGCGCAAGCACAGGCACACCCTCCACCACCAGATGAATGTCCTCCTGATGATCCAGATGATGAAATAATTGGCGTTATGACTGTAGGTCTAGACGCTTTTATAGTCTCTCCATTTCTTTTAACTCCATGATATGGCCTATGCCAGTAGAAATAATGATAATGCCAGTAATAATTTCCAGCGAAGCCAGAATATTCATGGTATCCATCGCTAGAAGCTCTTCTATATAGATATAGCCCTACAAATATTCCTACTACAACTAATAAAAATATTGAAATAAATATGATAAATTCACGTGGATCATCCTCATAAGATATATAATCTTGCCATTTCTTAATTTTAGGGAATTGGTCTAGATTATACTTCATATCAACATTTATCGTCTCATTATAGTTTAAATGAGATTCCCAAATATAGTAATCATCATCTGATGATGTTGCATTGCTATATGTTGATTTTTTTGTTTTTGCCCACTTTACAGTAAGCTTTTCTACTTCAATATTCTCAAACCAGCCTGGATTGAATCTATATTCTACCCCTTCATCATTTAAAGTAAATACTCTTTTTTGTAAGAAGCTGAATTCAAATTCAACAGTTTGGCCTTTATAATATTTTTTATTAAAGTCAACTCTAACGTATGAGCCATTATCATCATAGTATTTAGCTCTATCAACTATATTTTTATATTGATCAGCGACTTTTACATTATATACTCTCTTGTTCCAAACGCCTATCTTAACCCATTCTAGCGGACCTTCAGTAGAATCATCTAATACAGTCCATTTAATATGATAAGTCATATTTAATGTGGCGTTATCATTTGGTTCAACTATAATAGTATATTCATTAATATAATCAAGTGGTTTAATAGTAGAAGCTTTAACTTTGTTCTTATTTAAACTTAAAACAATGATGAGCGCAATTATCATGAACGATAAAATAATGCTTAATAATATCTTTTTCATACTATTCGCTCCTCTTATTTAATGGACAAATATGTTCATTCTTCATTGATTCTTTTCTGATTTCTTTACATCTTTTACTATTCCAAATTGATTTAAATGATGTATCAAGAATATTTCCAAGTCCGTCCTCATGTAGCCAAGATTGACATGGAATAACACTTCCATCAGGGGCTATCGCCATGTTGGACATAGCTGCGCCACATGATGGGTCCATAATTTTCATTTTATTTAATATTTTAGAATCGATCCATCCAGGGGAAGTAAATGATATTTCACAATCATTATCTTTCGTATACTGATATACGTCTTTTAATATTTCAGTTATTTCTTCACTGGATAATTTTGTAGTCTTAGACTCTTCAATTCTAGCGTTTCCAGATGGAATTAATCCACTACATGTAAAATATTTAACCCCAAGTTCATGTAAGAACTTCACAGTCTCTAAATAGTCTTTATTTAAACTACAAAGTGGAGTATTGACGCTCACATCCAGTTTAGCTTCTATAGCGTTTTTTATTCCATTTAGAGTTTCATTATAGTGATTAGAACCAACTAATAAATTATGTACAGCTTCATTCTTAGAATAGAATGTGACTTGAACGCTATCTAAGCTTGCTTTATAGAGCTTATCACAATATTCTTTAGTTAATAGTATTCCATTAGTATTTAATCTAGTAACGAACCATTTAGAATAATCTATTAATTCTATCAAATCATTTCTTAGTGTAGGTTCTCCACCAGTAAATGTTAACATAGGAACACTTGACTCTTTAAGAATATCAATAATTTTCTTCCATGAAGCAGTATCAAGTTCTTCTACTTCGCTCATCTTTTCATTTGATGCATAACAGTGTAAACACCTTTGATTACAATTCCAAGAACCATTCTTCGTCATCGCAGAAACCATCAAATCCATTCTATGAGGCGCCGACATATATTTAGCGTATTTAGCGATAGATAAATAACCTATCTTTTCATCAGGTTCTTTATTGTTTTTAATCTGTTCAAAAGTTTTTAATATATCTTTTAAATCTTCTTTTATATATTTTTCATCAGTCTTTTCAAATATCTTTTTAGCTTCACTAATTGTTCTATCAACTATTACATCAATATCTTCAACTGGATCAAATTCAGTTAGGTTAACATTATCAATAAATATTTTTAAAAGAACTGCCCAAGATGTCTGAATAGGAAGAATATAATATCCATTAATAATCACAACCCAAGGCACACCAATTTTAAGTTTTTTAGGCGGAATTAAATGTATTCTAAGTAAGCCAGGTCCTTTAGGGTCTAAAGTAGTATGATATATACTTTCACACTTCAGTAAATACTCTTTTAGTTTCATGATTTCCCTCCTCTATTATTCTACCACATATTGGATAAATCCAATATTATATCTTTATTCATTTTATAAAAAAATCGCTATTTTTGGCTTTTTCCTGTTATTTTTTAAAAACTTTCTAAATCCATCATTTTTGTTGTATTTTAAGCGCAATTAAGATAAAATTATATTGAGGAATTATTATGTTACAAAGATTGATTGTTTCTAATTTTGCGATAATTGAAAATATAGATATATCATTTAAAGATGGCTTGACAGTTTTAACTGGTGAAACAGGCGCTGGAAAAAGCTTAATCATCGATTCATTAAGCTTGTTGTTGGGAGAAAGAGCGCAACTAGAAATGATAAGAACGGGCAGTGACAAAGCTGAAATCACTGGCTATTTTAGCGTAAACAATATTCACTTAACTGCGATATTAAATTCATTAAATATTAACGCAATAGATTCAATCATTAAAGTACAAAGAATAATATCTTCAACTAAAAGCTACATCAAAATAAATGATGTAAATATTTCCTTATCTGATTTAAAGAGAATATCAAAATATTTAGCTGATATACATATGCAGTTTGATATGCAAAAACTACTAAATCCAGAAAACTATTTAGAAATAGTAGATGGATTCAAATATGAAAAGACAAGAGAATATCTATCTAAATATCTTGAATCATTAAATAGTTTTAAAGAAAAAAGAAAAGAGTATTTAGATATTTTAAAGAAAGCGAATGATATAAAAGAAAAACGTGATATATATGATTTTCATTTAAAGGAATTATCTTCTTTTGGATTAGATATTAATGAAGAGAATAGAATTCAATCAAGAATAGATTATCTAAAGAATTATGATAAGATTTATAGCCTATTAGAAGAGACAAATGCTTTAATATATGAAGATTTTTTAGATAAGTTATATACTGTTAAAGATAATGCGGAAAAACTATCAGAATATAGTAATAACTTTACTGATAAGGCAGAGAAGCTAAATGACTATTATTATGAAATTGATAGTATATTTGATGATTTCAAAAAAGAGTTCAGAAATATGGATTATGATCCAAATGAACTAACTGAACTAGAAACAAGATTAAATGATATTTTAAATATTAAAAAGAAATATAATAAAACTATACCTGAACTAATTGAATATCAAGAAGAACTAAAAAAGATGTTAGATATCGATGATAATTTTGATGAAATTATCACTGATATTAAAAACCAAGTTAAAGAACTATATGATAAAACATATTCATTAGGATTAGAACTATCAAAATTAAGAGAGTCTATCGCTATATCTATTGAAAAAGAATTAGAAAAGAATATGCTTGATCTAAAGCTAAAAGCGAGATTTAAAGTTCAAATAACTAAGGAAATGAAAGAGGACAATTTAGAGGGGTACATATTTAAAGAAAATGGAATAGATAACATAGATTTCTTGATTGAAACAAATATAGGTGAAGGACTAAAGAGCCTATCTAAAACCATATCTGGTGGTGAAGCATCTAGAATCATGTTAGCTTTAAAAGCTCTATTTATCAAATCTCAAAAAATATCTACTGTTATATTCGATGAAATCGATACCGGTATAAGTGGTGAAGTTGCGAAGAGAGTTGCGGATAAAATATATGAGATTAGTTTAACTACACAAGTAATATCTATTACCCATCTTCCACAAGTTGCGTCTAAATCTAAAAATCACTTAAGGATAAGTAAGGAAGTTAAAAACGATAGAACATATACCAAAGTCGAAGAATTATCTCTAGATGAAAAGATAAAAGAAATAGCGTTAATGATTAGCGGTGGAAAAGTAACTGAAAGCCAATTAGAATACGCTAAAGAAATGATAATGTCTAGCTAATTAAAACACTACATAGTTTTTGCGCTATGTAGTGTTTTATATTGATATATTGTTATTCTTTTCTTCTATCCATATTAGATGAAGAATAATATTTTGCTTTATTAGAATACATCATATCATCTGATTTTTTAACCATATCATCGATTGATTTAGCCCCATTTGGAGCGTAACTATATCCTAATGCGCAGCTATAATTTTCTTCTATTAAGTTATTTTCAATCTTTAAGATCAATTCTTTTATTTCTTCTTCTGTTGTTTTGTAACATATAATAATGAATTCATCTCCACCTACACGGTATATTAATTGTTTAGATTTAACCGCAGAAGTGAAACATGATGCGATGCTTACTAATGCCTTGTCTCCTATAGCGTGTCCATAAGTATCATTAATAGTTTTTAAGCCATTCATATCTATTGATATAACACCTGTTATATCTTTAGAATTGTTTTGAATAGTGGCGTAATAAGCTTGACGGTTAAATAATCCCGTCAGTGAATCCTTCTTAGTCAACTGAAGAATTGAGAATACATAATATACAAATAACGCTATGATTATTGTGCTACAGAATATCTTTGAATAATTTTTACCTAAGATAAATGGAAGAATTAATCCGGAAGCGAATGCGAAGCACAAGAATATAATTGGAATAACTTCTGTAGCTTGTTTATTTGATTGTTTAAGAAGAATATATACTAAGAAGACACTATAAGCACCTACCGCTATATATGGCAAATATCCAAGAGGGCCTCTTATTAATACATTTTCTTCTGAAACACTAAATACTATACCCGTAAATATAGAAATGATATTTATTACCGCTAAAGTAATTACTGGAATAAATACATACCACCTAGCTTTTTTAACTAAAGTAAATATAATCATTGCGATTATAAACGGGGTGGTGCTGTATCTAATTGACATTAGTACAGTCCTTAATTCTCTATATTTATTTAAATCATTATAATAAAATTCTATGAATACAATAATCGATAGTACAAAGATTGTAAAAATCAAGAAATACATACGATTGATAATCTTTTTTTCTAAAAATACTGTTGTCTTTAGTAGAATCGCAAACGCTATTATAACTAGAATAGTAGCCCAATTCTGCATGATATATTCCTTAAGCATATATATGGCTCCTTATAAAAGTTTTTCTAAAAATAGACTAAAAATAGGGTTTTATTTTGAAAACATCTTTTTCCTTGCGAAGCTCGCAATCATATATATAATAAGCATTAACAGAACGAATGATAATACTATTATAGTTCCTAAAGGAACAGTACCAGAATCTTTATTTAGCACTCCTTCATTAACATTAAGAACCATTACAGGACATAAACTATCAAAGTTGATAGATACACCATCTTTTTCAACTTTGACATCATTAGAATCAACTATTATCCATTCTCCTGTAGATTCATTTTGATGCATAACTACAGGTTTATCGTCTCCTGATAATTCTAGATTCAATTTGATTGAATAATAGTAATCTTCATTTGAATCAAGAAGTGTTTTCAATTCATTAGAGATAGTAATTTCAAATAAATCTGTAGGCACAAATACTGAACCATTATATTCTTTGTTGATAGATTGAGCTATTGAATCTAATTTTGAATTAAATACTGAAAGAGTATCTGCTTCATTAATTTGTTTTAAGATTGCTTTAAGTTTATCGTTAGATTCTAAGTTTGTATCAATTGTAACACTTGATTCATCTCCAACAGATAAAACTACTTTATTTCCGTTTTCATCAGTGTATGCAATATACCCAGAAGCGTCCACTTCACTTCCATTAAAGTTTACCTTTTCACTTACTATTTCAGCTTTATGTGAAATAGGGCTGTTTATTGCATAAACATTTAGAGAACTTATATTAATTAAACATAGATAGAGAATAAATAGAGTAGATATTATAAGCAGCTTTCTCATACTTCTTTCCTCCTCCTATATAAATTGTATACAATTAATATAGCATTAGATTAAACTTAAAACAAGTTTATTTAATATTATGCTTTATTAGAACTAGTGGTTGTTGATTCTATATTTGTAGCTTCTTTACTAGAATATCTTTTCTTAAAGAAAACTGTTCTAAATAGATAAATAGTATATCCAGCAAACAATACAAAGAATATTCCAAACGCTATTAAAGTATTAGTAAATGACTTAGACGCAAATCCAAGCAACAATAATAGTGGCGCAACAAATATAATCGCAGGAAGTTGACTTAATACATACAAATTAGAGGCAGGTGTCTTAAAGTTAGGATCTATTTCTTTTAGTAATATCATCCCGTTAGATGCAGTACCAGTTAGTGCGCCAAAATTAGTAACAAACATTTCATGTTCATATCCTTTAAAACAGTGATCACAAACTAATTTAATATATACAAATGTAGTTATAGTACCTAACACAGATAATATAATAATTGGAACAAGATACATTTGAACATATTTAATTTCAATAGCTCCTACACCCGCAACAATCATTATATCAAATGCGAATCCAGAGATTCTATCCATTTGATAATTATTGATATATTCTCTCTTAACAACGCCAGCTTTTTTTAATCCTTTAAGCGATAGTTTAATTAGGTTTGCGGTAATAACGCCCCATATAAAGTTAAATCCCCAAGCTATACTTCCAGTAAAATCTGAAATTAAAGAGAATATAACCATAATGCCAAACGCTAAAGCGTAAGCTATAAACACTAACGATAATTGAATAGAGAATTTGTCTACTGATTCATTATCAGGGATTTCATTAGGAGATTCAAACATTGTTACTTCTTTAGCTTCTGCATCTGTGTTTTCTTGGAGTATGATTTTTCCTTTTCTTTTCATTATATTGATATATAATACTCCAAATAAAGATGCGACAATGAAGCCAATTGATGCGATAGTTAAACCAACACTTCCATTTCCAAAGAATACTTGTGCATCATTAATTCTTATATTAGTAAAATTAACATCCCATGTTAAAGCGTTACCTGGACCTTGTCCAAATCCAAGAGGTAATAATAATCCAGATGTAAAGTATGTTGGATTATCACTATTTCTAGTAAATAAAAACGCAAGAACAGTAACAAGTAAACCAACACACGCTTGAAGCATATATGTTCCACCAGTTAAAGCTCCATTTTCAACAACTTTTGAATTTGCGGTTTTATTTTTAGTTTTCATTGTCTTAAGAGTCATCGCAGCGAAGCCTATTCCAAGACCATGATACGTAATTATCTGCATAGATTGTTGGAGCCTTTCATTAACTTCTTCACCAATTACTCCAGTAGCCTTAAACACAATCATTCCAATTAAAAGTACTAATCCACCTATTAAAGCTGATGGAATTAAACTTTTTCTAAAGAATGGTACAGAATTTCTTAAGACATTACCTACAAAAAGCGCTATTAATAATAATCCAATTACTACTAACACTCTCCATACTGATTCATAATTTGTAAGGGAAAAGTCCCATGCGTATATCAAGTTCATATTATCACCTTAATCTAGAGTATAATACTCGTCCCTTTTACTATTTTTCATATCTGTATCTAATTTATTAAACATAAATACATATTTAAGTGGATTAAATCTATCTTTTCCTTTAACTAAATACGTTTCACCATTAATTAAACTGAAATAAAAATTAGATCCAGAGATAACTGATGAGATTGATATCTCACTTAAATTAAATATCTTAGATTCAAAAACAACATCCTTATTTTTATAATTTGATCTGAATATTAATTCTTTATCTGTTAATTCTATTTCGCCTTCTACAAGAAGTTTTCTTTGTTCGTTTGAATTAGAAGTAAATAGTCTAACGCTTGTATCTTTAAATATCGTTTCATTTTCTTTGACTATATATTCTTTTACCCACTTCTTTTGCATCTGATACCAATCATTTAATTTAGTATATTTAAATGATTCATCATTTGATTTAAGATGTAAGTCCTTAGTGTATTCAACGTTTAGTCCACAACTAGTACATGTTATATATTCTTTTTTCGAATATAACGTACCTTGTTTATTACAATTAGGACATACAAATAACATCTTTTCTAGATACTCGGCTCTTCTTTTACTTCTATAAAGATTTCCTGATTCACTATCATATACTCTTAAGTTATTAACGATGGTATCATGTAGTTCGTCATCACTCATTTTATTATATTCATCTGGATATATTATTCTTTTAATTTCTCCATAGAATTTACCTTTTCTAGGTTTATGTTTCCATCTAGGTGAAACTCCATTACCACCATGAATATTAAAAATAATTAGTGGTAATTTAAGTATCCTAACCAATTTAGAAATTGAATTTTCAACAGGATATTGGAATTCAGCGTAGCACCTATTGCCTTCAGGAAATAAACAAAGAGATCCTCCCTCTCTTGCGACTTGGATCATCTTCCTTATAGAAGTAGAATCATTTGTGCCTTTCTTTTTTGTGATAGGAGCGAATACATAATCTAGTAATCTATAGATCTTTCTATTTGATGTTACACTATCAGTCATTAAAAAATATAATGTTCTTCTAAAATGAAAAGATATATTTATACAATCAATATCGGTTTGATGATTTGATAAAACTAATACGTTTTGTTTCCTATTATCAAATTTATTTTTTCTTCTATATCCTTTAAATAGCCAAAAATAAGGCATAACTAATGTCTTAAGTAAAACAAATAAAAATTTATGTCTTTTTTTAACTATTGTTTGCCTCTTCATAAGTAGATTATAAAATAAAAGTAGTTATTTTATAAAATTATTTAATTAAAAGCATAAAAACATCACATAAAATGAAAAAACGGAGAATTCCGTTTTTAGACTATTTTAAACGATAATTCACCATCTTCACACTTACCATCTGATTCAATGATTAAATATATTGTCCCTTTAGATAATTTATCACTCTTGATAGATATATTCGAGTCATTAGACATAGAAGCTAGTTCTATCTTTCCTTGATTATTATCATAATATACTTTCATTTTGCCAGTTTTTAATT
>CALCVH010000044.1 GCA_937907585.1 uncultured Bacillota bacterium
AGGTTTTATCTTCAATAGTGTAATAATTGAAAAAACAATATTATTAACCGAAGGATTAAAGATAATCATTCCAATAATACTATTTATAGTTGCGAACTATTTAATAAGCGCACTTATGGATGGAGAAGGTAAATTCAAACATGTATACATCTCAACAATCAGTTCATTAACTCCAATTGTGATAATGTATCCATTCATAATATTAATCTCTAATTTATTAAGCGCTAATGAATCATTCCTTTATTATTTCTTAATAGTTGTGATGTTCATTTGGAGTGGATTATTACTTATATATTCAATTAAAGAAACACATAACTATTCTGTACCTCAAACAATAGTAAATATGATATTAACATTATTTATGTTGTTGATACTCATATTAGCAATACTAATTCTATATGTTATGGGATACCAGATAGTAACGTTTATTGAAGATATTATTAAGGAGGCGATTATCAATGTATAAGAAAATAATATGTACATTATTATTAGTATTCGCTATCCTTATGTCTATTAGTCTATTTAGCGTTAAAACAAACGCAGAAAAAGTAGATATAGAACCTGAATCAGATATTGAAAGAACCTACGATGTTTTAAGCAATTATTATTCTCAAGTAGATGATAAAACTCAAGTCAGTTTACCTGATTTAAGCGTTATTAATGGTTATAAAGAAGTCGCAAGCGCTGATGGATTAACTTTATATCTTGATACAAGAGGTAATAAATTCAATATCGCAGTGAAGATGGATAATGGTTATATCTTCTATAGTGATCCTAAATATTATGGATTTAATATTAGCGCATTTCTTACAACTAATGGACTTTCTGAAATATCATCAACTCTGCTTGTGAATGGACAATATTCTACAAGTGTTGATAAGAACCAAAAACCTATCATAACATATGATTTTGAATCTGTACAAAACGGATTTAAAGCTAATATAAATTTTGATAAATTAGGAATAATAATCAATGTTTATGTATCCATCGAAAATGGAAAAATAAAAGTAAATGTTCCAGATAATGAAATAGAAGAAAATGGATATAAACAGGTTACTAAATCAGTTAAGTTAGGACCGGACGGAAGACCTGTAAGGGATGAAGATGGTAAACCTGTAATTGAAGAAAGGAAAACTATCTATAATTTCGCATTATCCGCTATCAGCTTATTCCAATATTTTGGATGTGTTGGATATGATACTGATTATGAAAATAAAATCAATGGTTATAATTTTATTCCAGATGGATCAGGGGCTTTATCAAGATTCCAATATGATAGAAGCTATTCTACTAGACTTCAAAAAAGAATCTATGGTGATGATATGGGAATCAAAACATATACATCATCAGTTGCGCACTTAAGTGATGAAATTAGAATAAGCCTACCTATTTATGGTGTAGTTCATGGATATAACCAATATGCATTCTTAAATACAATTACTAGTGGCGCAGGTGCCGCAGAAGTTATATTAGAACCATTTGGATATAGTTCTAGAACTCTACAAACAACCTATTTTAAATTCTATACAAGAGAACAATATTCGATAGCTTTATCAACTAGCGAACAAGGTTCTACAACGACATTACCAGTTAAAAGATATGGTGATGATATAACATTTGAATATTCTTTCTTAAATGGAAATGATGCGAATTATTCAGGTATCGCATCACTATATAGAAAAGATTATTTAAATCTAGTTAATTCGGTAGATGAAGAATATGTTCCTCTAGGTTTAAATGTTTTAGCTCAGGATTATAAGAAAGGCCTATTTGGTAAAAGATTTATCAAGATGACCACTTATAAAGAATTATCTCAAATAGTAAAGTTATTAGAAAAAGAAGGCGTAGATAATTTCTCAATTAACTATACTGGTTGGAATAAGGGTGGCTACTATAACAATAATTCTTATAAACCTAAACGTTCACTTAATTTAGGAACTACTAGAACTCTTAAAATGGTTATAGGCTATATTAAAGCTGGCGGATATAATATAGAACCTAGTATAGATTTATTAACCGCATATTCAGAAACTAAAAAGGGCGTAGTTAAGAAAACAAATCTAGATATATTTAGTAAATATTCTGATTCTTCACTATTTGATGAAACATATCTATTATCTCCAGTAGGTGTATCAAATAACATTCTCAAATACAACAAACAATATGATAAATATAAGTTTGATTCAATCAATCTTGGATATTATTCATTAAATAATTTCCAATATAGATATAAGAGTGTTAACTATTCTAGAGATAAAGCGATTAGTCAAGCGAGAGAAGAACTAAAGAAAATAAGTGATGAATATCAAGTGTCTCTTCTTGGAGCAAACAGCTACACATTTGATTATTTGATGAGATTCTATAATATGGAATCTAACGCAACATCTTATACTTATTTAACTGATTCAGTTCCATTTATCTCACTAATTCTATCTGGATATGTAGAATTATTCTCAAAAGAGATTAACTTCCAAGCTGATTATGATCAATTGGCTTTAAGATTAGTAGAATATAATATCTATCCTTACTTTGTGATAACTGATGAAGATTCATCTAAACTTAGATATACAAATTCTGAATTCTTATACACTACCAAATTCAGTTTATGGAAAGATGATATTATCAAATTCTATTCATTTATATCTAAAGCATTAAATAACACATTAGGCGCAAATATGGTTAACCATGAAACTGTTAGTAGTGGCGTATCTAAAGTGACATATTCAAACGGAGTTAAAATCTATATCAACTTTAATAAAGTAAATGTTAGTGTTGATGGCATTAATCTAGAACCACTAAGTTATGAGGTGAAAAGATGAGCGATAACACTATAAAAAGAAGAAAGAAATTATCAAATGCGAAGAAGAAAGGTTTAATAGGATTATTATTCACATCTCCTTGGATTATTGGTTTCTTCGCATTTGGATTATATCCGCTAATTAGATCTATTAGATTTTCTCTAGCTACATCAGGTAAAACTGACTTTAATACAATGAAGTTTACTTTAACTGGATTTGGATTTACTCAGTTTAAGAAGATATTTACATCTGAACCTGAACATTTATTAGCGATAGGAAATTTTGCATTAGATCTAGCAGTGGTCATTCCAGTTGTATTAGTATTTTCATTAATATTAGCGTTACTTCTTAATACTAAGATTAAAGGTAAAGCGATATTTAGATCGATATT
>CALCVH010000045.1 GCA_937907585.1 uncultured Bacillota bacterium
TAATCAAATCCTTTGCGACTGTTCTTTTTAAATCGAAATAATTTTCTTTAGTTAAAACCTTATTCCAAGCTTCTGGATTAGGTAAAGTTGTAATATCGATGATAGAGGTGCCTTCAGGGGATGCGTCACTATGGACAACATTCGGGCACACTACAGTCATATAATTATATGGACCCATAGAATTATAGTTATCAAAACACTCCCTTGAATCAAGGGATTTTAAAGACATAAATGTTGAATATGTTGTTATATTTAGATCTTTATAATCACAATCTAGTAATAAACATACAGTGAAATTTGATGTTTTAACTTTGTTGTGGTTTGCGAATCTTGATGCGAGTTTTGTGACTTCGCTAATAGGTTCGACCATAGAGTTATATGCGGTAGATGGATATGATCCACACGCAACATAATTAGTATTTATTATTTCGCCATATGCGGTTTTAACTGCGTATACTTTTCTTTTTTTAACTAATATCTTATCTACTTTTTGTCCGTATTCGATAGTGACTCCAAGTTTTTTTAAAGCTTCATGTAACCTACTTCCAATTTCAAAAGACGTATGTCTTGCGATATATGGTTCATTTCCGATATAGTCGCTTATTACAGCGCTAAATACTGTGAAGGGAAGAGTATCAGTAGGCACACCTAAATAAACCCAATATGCACCTAATACTTCTTTTAACTTTCCTTCGATACCTAAACGTTTAAATACATCATCAACAGTGTATCCTACAGTTTTAAAGAAAGCTTTATTCTCTTTCATTTCTTTAAAAAGATTGAAAAGCCCAATCTTTTTATGAGTCAAAACTCTACTTGAATTATTCACAGTTTCACATAATTTATAAAACTCCATAGTTTTATCATATGAACCTGGAATACTTTTTTCTATTTCTTTAGCGGATTCTTCAAATCCACACTTAACTATAACATCAACATCTTCTGATAAAGCTCTATATGCTTCTGTAGTTGGGAGCCAGTCAATATGGCTATTAATTTCTTCATCAAAAAACTTTCTAACGTTTCTTGGATCAGCTTCACTTCCGACATCAGATAAAGCGTGAAGAGTCGCTTCAAATTCTACTCCACTTCTAATAAAGGAAGTCGCAAGACCTCCTGGAAGATTATGTTGTTCTAATACTAATACTTTTTTATTTTCTTTAGCTAATTTGATTGCGCAAGCAAGTCCGGCTATTCCAGCACCTATTACCACACAATCATAGTAATCATCAAAATGCTTCATACTTCACCTACAAGATGATTATAGCCATTTATGATTTAAATAACTCAAAATACACAATAATTACATATTTTTCTTTTCGTTATATTCATATAACGCAATAGATACCGCGTTAGTAATATTTAATGAATCTATTTTATTTGAATGTTTAATTATTAAACTGTGTTCACTTAAATATTTTTTATCAAGTCCAGTCGCTTCATTGCCGAACGCTAGAGTGACATATTTATTATTAAAATCTTCATTTCTTAGGCTTTTATTTGCCTGTAACATAAACGAATAGATAGTATGTTCTTTAAATTCATTTTTATATTCTTCTAAAGAATTATAATATTTAATATTAACTGAAAAGAGAGAGCCCATAGATGATCTAATTACTTTAGGATCAAAATAATCGACTCCAGGTCTTATTATCGCAATATTCTTAATATTAAATCCTAAAGATGATCTAATAATGGTTCCTAAATTTCCCATATTAGATGGATTATCTAACAATAAATGATCTAATTCTTTATCTAGATTCATCTCATATTTACTAAATATTCCAATTACGAATTCATTGCCTTTATCGCTTATTTTTTCTATTTCTTTATCCTTATCATATTCAATTTTAGATTCATCTATATATTTCTTCATCTCATCAAGAACATCCATATTCTTAAAGCTAGAATGAATCAAGATTCTATCTACCATACTACATCTATTCTTAATTAATTCCATAGTAGGAAATGCGCCAAATGAATAAGATATTAAATCATCTTTCTTGTATTTTTTTAATTTCATTTTTTAGCCTCTCTATCATTTTTTTAGCCTCAAATAAGATTTGTAGTTCTCTATTTTTAACTATTCTTCCTACTTTGCTAGAATCGTTTATTTCATATAATTTAATACATTCATCTATAGGATAAAATTTGATTTCTTTCATCAAATGAGTTTCATATTCTTCTAAAGATTTATCCCCTTTAGATTTAGCTTTAAATAGAAAATAATATGTAATATTCTTTCTTTTTATCAAGTTGTAATAATCTATAACATAACCTATTTCATCAATCAATATAGATGTGTACCCTGTTTCTTCTTTTATCTCTCTACTGCACGCATCTATTAATGATTCGCCATCTTTAACTCCTCCACCAGGAGTTTCATAATAGTTACGATATCCAAATTCATCTAATCCTTCTATTTTTATTAAAGCGACATTAAAATTATCATCGATTAAAATAGCGCGAGATACAATCCTTTCATTATCTATCCCATTATATTCAAATTCATTATCTTTAAATTCACCAAAGAACTTCATTAGAATTTTATTTCCTTGTTTACGATATCATTTAAGAAACCATTTTCATGGCTTATGATAAGAACTGAGCCAGGGAATTCCTTGATCGCTCTTTTAAGTTCATCTTTAGTTATTTTATCTAAGTGATTAGTTGGTTCATCCAAAATTAGAAAATTAGATTTCTTTAAAGTGAGTCTCGCTATTCTAACTCTTTCAAGTTCGCCACCTGATAGTTCATATAATGGTTTTCTCGCTAAATCGCCTTTAATACCTAAAGGAGCTAAAGTCGCTAATACTTTTTGTGTTTCCATAAGAGGATATTCTATTCTTATATAATCAATTGGAGTAGATTCTAAATCTAATTCCTCTTCTTGAGATAAATAATTAATAGTGACTGATGGAGCGAATATATAATCTCCAGAAAGCTTAGGGATTACACCTAAAATGGTCTTGATAAACGTAGTTTTACCAATACCATTTTTACCATATATTTCTATTCTTTCATTCTTTCTTATAACGATTGATATTTTAGGAAGTAAAGGCGTATTATATCCAATTTCAAGATCTTTTATTTTTAATACTTCCTGAGATAATTCTTTAGAAAATGGAAATTTGATTGAAGGTTTATATTCAATAGTTGGCTTTTCAATTTTATCCATTTTTTCTAACATCTTTCTTCTTGATTGAGCCTGTTTAGTAGTAGACGCTCTAACTATATTTTTATCAATAAATTCTTGCGTCCTTTTAATTAGAGCTTGTTGACGATTATATGCGTCAGTCTGTCTAGATAAGCGTAGTTCTCTTTCGCTTAGATAATAATTATAATCACCTTTATATTTATTAATAGATTTCGATTCTAACGCAAACACAACTCTCGCAATATTCTTTAAGAAATCTTGATCATGAGAAATAACTAAGAATGTTCCTTTATAATTGTTTAAATAATCAGTTAACCATTCTACGTGAGGTTTATCTAAAAAGTTAGTTGGTTCATCCATCAAGATACAATCAGGCTTCTCTAACAATAATTTTGCTAGATAAACTTTTTCTTTTTCTCCTCCAGATAAACTTGACAACATCCTATTTAAGTCTAACCTGTTAAGTCCAAGGCCTACTACTACATTGTTGATTTCAGTTTCAATATTATAGAAATTATTCATCTCTAAATATTCTCTCATACTCTCAGCTCTATTAAGCATTTCATCTACTTGATATTCAGGAAGTTCAGAAATCTTTAGATAAATATCATTTAATTCTTTTTCCCTTTCAAATAAATTAGAATACACACCATATAAATACTTATTTATAGGCATATCTTTTTCTATATGAAGCTGTTGATCAAGGTAAGAATAATTGATATCTTTAAGCCAGTTTACTTCGCCTTTATCCTCAATTATCTTTCTAGCGATTATCTTCATGAATGTCGATTTACCGCATCCATTTGGTCCAACTAATACCGCATGTTCACCTAAATTTAAATCAAAAGATACGGAATTATATAATTCCGCATCAGTATATCCAAATTTTAGGTTACGTACTTCTAGAATAGACATATTAGATATGTTTTACGAATGATCTTCTTCTCTTATTTTCTCTATTATTAAAATATTTCCAGAAAGCTCTAATCTTGTAGTTATCCTCAAGATTCAAATTTGTCTGCATATATTCAACTTCGCCGCTATCTAAGAATCTTATTATCTTTTCCATAATAGGAACGTTTATTCCTAGATTCACATATTCAGGATCTACCGCAACTAATCCTAAATCAATTCCTTTAGGATGTTTTAATAGTTTTAATAGTCTAAATAAACATGGAATAGTTAATTTACCTGATGATTTTTGTAGAGCTTCTCCAAAAGCTGGGAATGCTAAACCAAAAGCCAAGAATTTACCTTCATTATTTGCGATAATTGATATATATTTAGTATCGATAAATAATTTAAATTCACTAACTATAGATTTTTTCATCTCATCAGTGAAAGGCATAGTTCCATAAAGTTTTTTATATCCTTCATCAATTAGATAAAATACACCTGGAACTACTCTATCAATAAAATGAGCTTTTGATTCGCTTTTTTCCTTTTCAACAAAGTGTAAATCGTATCTTTCCATTACCTTTTTTGATAATTCATATATTTTATTAACTTTAGTTTTATCGCTAGTTAAATATGATTCAACCCAATCTACTTCTTTAACATATCCTGAATTTTCAATAAGTTTTTGATAATATGGATAGTTATATTGTTCTTCAAAGGTATTTAATTCTTCAAATCCTTCAATTAATAATCCTTCTCTTTCTAAATCAGAATATCCAAGTGGGCCACATAATGTATCCATATTTTTATTCTTGGCCCATTCTTCAAAAGCATCAAATAATTTAGTTGATACTTCAAGGTCATCAATAGAATCGAATCTAGTAAATCTCGCTCTAGATTCATTATGAGTTCTATTATAATCCTTTTGAATTATTCCTTGAATTCTACCTACTACCTTAGAATCTTTATAAGCTAAATAAAATACTTGATCACAGGTTTTATTATAGATATTTTTATCAGTAAATATCGCTAGTTCATCCATATATAGAGGTGGAATATAATATGGATTACCTTTATACATTAAATTAGGCAAATTACAGAATTCTCTTATCTGTTTTTTTGTCTTTACTTCTTTTATTTCTACCATTTATAATCTCCTTATATATCGAGCTCAACTAGTTCAGTTGGAGATAATTCGTATCTTTTAAATCCCTTTAAATGTATTATAGATTTTAAAAATTTATCTTGAGTTAAAGAATCTATATAAGCTATTGAATACCCAGCTTTTTTATTTGTATATTCAATAGTTGCGCCTAGGTTCTTAAATTGTTCAAGTAAAGATGCTTTATAGTTATAATATAGAATAACTTCAGTTCTCTTAACCACGGTTATAACCTCTTTTTAAATAGTTCATCAAACTCTATAGGGTATAGTGAACTATTTATTTTCTTTTCTATTTCTCCTACAAAATCGTTATATATCTTTAATTTATCAATATATTCTAAATATAGTTTACTAGTATATAGCCTCTTTTTCTTATTTGATAAATCAAGAATATTTTCTTTTGTAGAAGATTTTAATTCTTTTGTTTTAGCTTCATTAAATTCATCTATCAATATTTTAGATTCATCATCATTCATAAGAACATTATACGCATTAACTAAATCATTATATTCTTTTGTTTTTTTAATCTCATCAATTAATGCGTATTCTTTTTCTATCACTTTAGTTGAATCCATATTAAAGACCAAATTCTCTTAAAACCTTGTAGATATTAATTCCAGATAGTTTTAAGAATTCTTCGTTTATTCTTTTTTCTTCTTTGATAGAATTTAATGTCTTTTTATATAAGATTGATTTCTTCTTTAGAGTTTCATAATCATAGTGTTTATAGTTATCTTCTAAATAAGCAAGAAAATCTACTAACACTACAATTTCATCCTCATTATATGTTTCATAATCGAGTGGATAGATATAATCGGTCATACTAGATTCTCTTTACTCCAATCTTTAATGTGTATGGTTGAACTTCCCACTCTTTACTATATCCATCAAGTTTAGAATATTCAATTTTTTCTGCTAAAGTTGATGACATAATTCTAGATTCATATTTCTTGATGATATCTAATAATTCTTTTTCAGAATCGAAGAATAATTCGATATGATCTGTAACTTCAAATCCAGCTTCTTTACGTTCAAGTTGAATCTTAGATACAACTTCTCTAACATATCCTTCATCGATTAAATCTTGAGTCAAATTAGTATCTAATACAACAGTGATTTTACCGCTAGATAAAGATGCATAATCCTTAGCTTCAACAGTCTCAACTACTAGATCATCTTTAGTTAATTCAAATCCAAGAATAGTAATTTTGCCATCTCTTTCAAGCTCTTGATAAAGGCTTTCTTGTTCCTCTAAAGCTAAAGCGTTTTTAACGTTATTAACGTTCTTTTGTAGCTTAGCGCCTACGCTTCTAAAGTTGAGTTTAATATTATGGTTTACAAATCCACTTAAATTATTTGTATATTCAATCTCTTTAACATTTAGTTCATCTTCAATAATTGATGCGTAATATTCGTTTAGTGAATCTCCACCCACAACATACATTTTAGATAATGGTTGACGATTCTTTAAAGTCTTTTCAGCTCTTATTGTTCTACCTAAGGATACGATATCTAATACTTCATCCATTTCTTTTTCTAATGTCTTATCAATATAAGCTTCATTACATTCTGGATAGTCGCATAGATGAACGCTCACTTTAGCGTTCTTATCAATTGAACATACTAGGTTTCTATAGATTTCTTCAGCTATAAATGGGCTGAATGGAGCGATTAATTTGGCTAATTTTACAAGTGTTTCATAAAGAACTGAATAAGCATTAATCTTATCAGTCTCCATTCCTTTAGCCCAGAATCTTTCTCTAGATCTTCTTACATACCAATTAGATAGAATATCCACAAATTCTTGAATCGCTCTTGATGGTTCCGCAACTTCATATCTTGATAATCTTTCATCAACTTCCTTGATTAAGGAGTTAAGTTTTGATAATAACCATTTATCCATATTTGGAAGCTCATCATAATTATATGAATATTTAGTCGCATCAAAATCATCTATGTTAGCGTATAAAACAAAGAATGAATATGTGTTATATAAAGTATTTAAATACTTTCTTTGGCCTTCTTGGATAGCGTCCATAGATACGTTTTTTGAAATCCATGGAGATGATGTTTCATAGAAGAACCATCTAGTCGCATCAGCGCCATATTTATTTAATACTTCCATAGGTTCAATACCATTGCCTAAAGATTTACTCATCTTTCTTCCTTGAGCGTCTAATACTAAACCTAATACTATTACGTTTTTGAATGCTGGTTCATCAAAAATTAGAGTTGAAATCGCATGTAAAGTATAGAACCAACCTCTAGTTTGATCCATCGCTTCACTGATGAAGTTCGCAGGGAAATTTTCTTTAAAGATATCCTGGTTTTCAAATGGATAATGCCACTGAGCGAAAGGCATAGAACCTGAATCGAACCAACAGTCAATAACTTCTTCAGTTCTTCTAAATGTTCCACCGTTTACTTTATCTACCCATGTTACTTCATCTACATAAGGGCGGTGGAGTTCAATATTTTCGCTACATCCAGATAATTCAACTAGTTCCTTAATTGAACCAACACATACCATTTCACCAGTTTTATCATTGATCCAAATAGGTAGTGGAGTACCCCAATATCTATTTCTTGATAATCCCCAGTCTTGAATATTTTCAAGCCAGTTACCAAACCTACCTGTTCCAATAGTTTCAGGAACCCAGTTAATCTTCTTGTTATTCTTGAGCAAATCATCTTTAACCTTAGTCATTTCAATGAACCAAGAATCAGTAGCGTAATAGATGAGTGGTGTTTTACATCTCCAACAGAATGGATAACTATGTTCAAAGTTAAGGATTCTAAATAATAGTCCTCTTTCTTTTAAATTTCTCATTATAGCTTCATCCGCATCTTTACAGAATGTATGAGGCCATAATGTAGATTCATCCATTTCACCTTTAGTATCGACAAGTTGAACGAATGGTAAATTATATTTTCTACCTACATTGTAGTCATCTTGACCAAACGCAGGAGCGATATGTACTATACCAGTACCATCATCAGTAGTAACATAATCAGCGAGTGTTACAAAATATGCGCCTTCATTTATGTTTTTAAAGTTATATAAAGGCTCATATTTTGTATATTCTAAATCTTTACCTTTATAGTGTTTTAATACTTTAACTTCTTTATCTTTAAAGTTAGCGCCTACTAGAGCTTCCGCTAATATATACTTAGTTCCATCTGATTCAACCATTACATAGTCAACATTAGGATTCATACATAATGCGACATTTGATGGAAGTGTCCAAGGTGTAGTAGTCCACGCCAAAAAGTAAGCATCTTGATCTACTAATTTAAATTTAGCAGTACAAGATTTTTCTTTTACATCTTTATATCCTTGCGCTACTTCGTGAGATGCGAGTGGTGTTCCACATCTAGGACAATATGGAACAATTCTATGTCCTTTATATAGTAAACCTTTATTAAAGATTTGTTTTAAAGCCCACCACTCAGATTCAATATAATCATTATGGAATGTTACATATGGATTATCCATATCAGCCCAGAATCCTACTTTCTTAGAGAACTCTTCCCACATTCCTTCATATTTAAATACTGATTCTTTACACTTTTCTATAAATGGTGCGATACCATAATTTTCAATTTGTTCTTTTCCACTAAATCCTAATTGTTTTTCAATTTCAAGTTCAACAGGAAGTCCATGTGTATCCCATCCAGCTTTTCTTAATACCTTATATCCTTTCATTGTTTTATATCTAGGGAATAAGTCTTTTATCGCTCTAGTAATAACATGTCCAATATGTGGTTTTCCATTCGCTGTTGGAGGTCCATCAAAGAATGTGTAAGTAGGACATCCTTCTCTTAATTTAATTGTCTCGTTAAAAATATCATTCTTATTCCAAAATTCAGAGATTCTGTCTTCTCTTTCGGTTGGCTTTAATTGAGAGTCAATTTTTTGATACATAGCTAGTCTCCTTAATAATAAAAATCTCCACCTTAAAGGTGAAGATTTATAAAATAATATATTCTATAAGCGTTTTTTATGCTTCGCCCTTTCTAAAATATATTACTATATTTTAAAAATAAATACAAGATATAAAGAGTTAAACTAGGATATTAACTATTTTTAATGACAATACTACTCTTCTACATATCCCCAAACAACCGATTTAGCTCCCATTATCCAATCAGTACTCCATCCATCTGGCGCTGAAGTAAATTCACAATATATAATTAGAGATGAACTGCCATAGAATGCATTTTTTTCTATTGATTCTACGCTGCTTGGAATTGTAATTGATTCTAAAGATGAACAATAAGAGAATGCATAGCCTTCTATTGATGTAACACTATCTGGAATAGTGATTGATGTTAGAGATGAACAATTATAGAATGCATATGAAGATATAAGCTTACAATTATTGTTAATATTACAACTAGTTATATTGGTTGACTTTGCTTTGATTAATACTAAAAAAGGATTATTATCGTTTCCAAGATAATTTGCGTTATCATATTCATTAAATGTTAGAGATGAACAACCTGAGAATGCATTATCTCCTATTGACGTAATACTATTTGGAATAGTGGTTGATGTAAGAGATGAACAATTATAGAATGCGTTACCTCCTATTGATGTAACACTGTTTGGGATAGTAATTGATGTCAGAGATGAACAACCAGAGAATGCGACGTCTCCTATTGATGTAACACTATTTGGAATAGTTATTGATGTTAGAGATGAACAATTAGAGAATGCAAAATCAGGAATTATTGAAACCCAGCCAAATTCAATATTGCATCCAGAACCAATTGGACCAGCTGTTTTTAAGGATGAACAACGTCTGAATGCATTATTACCTATTGATGTAACGCTATCAGGGATAGTGATTGATTGAAGAACTGAACAATTAGAAAATGCATAATATCCTATAGATGTAACATTATTAGGAATAACTATTGATGTTAGAGAAGAACATCCATAAAATGCATTATCTCCTATTGATGTAACGCTATTTGGAATAACAATTGATTGTAGAGCTAAGCAACAGTTGAATACACTGTTTTCTATTAAAGTAACATTATTCGAAATAGTTACTGATGTAAGAGATAAACAATTGCCGAATGTATTTTGTCCTATCGATGTAACGCTATCAGGGATAGTGATTGATTGTAAAGATGAACAATTAGAGAATGCACCGTTTCCTATCGATGTAACGCTATCGGGGATAGTAATAGATTGTAGAGCTGAACAAATTTGGAAAGCAGAATTACCTATTGAAGTAACTTCGTTTCCCCCAACATATTTTGGAATAACAACGGTATCGATTACTTTATCTTCGCATTCAGTTAAGCTAACCTGATTATCTACTATTTCATACGCAAAAATAGATAGCTTAGTTTCTTCAGCCCACCACACATATAATGTTAAATCATCACTAGGCATAGTAGCACTATTAAATTCATTAGTTAGATTAATATCATTAAATAACCCACCAAATGTATAATCTTTTCTTGATATATTATTGGTGAAATCTATTTCTTTTCCATATTTTTCAGTTATAGTTGTATTACTTTCTCCATTATTCTTAACAATAGTAATACTATATAGATTTCTAGTATAGTAATAATCTACTACAGATGATCCGTCAGGATTAATAATAGTAGTTTTCTTATCTGGGCTAGTAAATCCTTTATATGAATTAATAGGTACTTCTACTGTTGAATCAGTTGTACCATATTGTTCAACTGTTTCAAATAATGTATATTCATCATTATCTATATTTTGTTGATAATAATTAATTAAGTATTTAGTATTTGTATTTGGAGCCCAACTAGCTATTAAATTTATGTTTGAATCATACTTATATATGCCAGTACCATCAATTATAGAATTATTATATTGCCAACCAGAAAACATATATCCTATTCTTGTTGGAAAAGGCAATACGTAATTTGTGTCGTATACTACTTCTTCTGAATTTTTATCTAATTCATCTCCCCCATTTGCATCAAATGTAATTGTATACGTATTAGGAGTATATTTGGCTTTAAGTATTAGATTATCTGAAACTATGATATTTGAAAAACTCCACTTTTCATCACCATCATACCACCAATCAAAAGTATATCCTTCTTTTATTGGATCTACTGGTCTAGATGCATTAGAACCTTTCTCCATTTGTTGACTTTCTATTTCTGTTCCACCATCAGAATCAAAAATTATAATGCAAGTTTGTATGTCCGTTTCTGATTCTTTTATTGTTGTAGATTGATCCGTTTCTTTTTCGTTATTACACCCACATACTATAAATATCATTAGTAATGAGAAAATAAAAATCATCTTTTTCATAGAATATTCACTCCTTTATAACAAAAAGGACCTAAGCATTTTTTATTAATACCTAGATCCATAACTTCAGATATATTATCTAAAATATAATATCTTTCTCTCCAGATTTTTGATATTGCAAAAGAAAGAGCAAGGCTACTTTTATTATAATATAATAGTTATTGTTATTACAATATCATATTTTTTAATTAAACAATGAAAGCGCTAAGTGCATTTTTGAATCGTTCTTCTTTACTATTAATATTACATGAATATATAAATGTAATGACAAACCATAAACCAACGCTAGTTAGTTCTTTATCCTCTTTTCCATTTACAATATAGTAGTGCCTCACTTTTTCTCTTTTAAAATTATTTATAATTCATAATATGACGTAAAGATATAATAGAACAGCCATGTTTTTACTATTGTTTTATTCTTCTTTATGACCCCAAATAACTGGTCTATCCGATGGATTCCAGGCTGAAGACCAACCACTAGGTATTGAAGATGCTTTACAATAAATAGTTAGAGACGAACAATATTCGAATGTCCTTTTACCTATTGTTGTAACACTATCTGGAATAGTTATTGATTGTAGAGATGAACAATAACGGAATGCGCCTTCTCCTATTAATGCAACACCATCAGGAATAGTTATTGATTGTAGAGATGAACATTCAGAGAATGCATATTCTCCAATTGTACTAACTCTATTTGGAATAGTTATTGATGTTAGAGATCTGCAGGCAACGAATGCATATTTTCCTATTGATCTAACGCTATCAGGAATAGTTATTGATGTTAAAGATGAACAGCCATAAAATGCACCTTGCGGAATATATATGCTTCCTGTAATAGTTACATTTTTTAGTGATGATGGGATATAGTATACAGTGCATTCATCTGATGTTAAAGATGAACCATAATAATATTGAGTAGTTGCTTCTCCTCCTGTATAACTATCAGTTCCAAATATATATCCAAAAGGATATTGCCATTTATCATTTGATGAATGTGATTTATTTCCAACAAATGGTAATGTTATAGATTCTAATGATGAACAGCCTGAAAACACAGCGCTATTCATGATTTCTCCACTTGTGATAACTACTTCTTTTAATTTACTATTTGAAATACTACCAGCAGCGATTGTTGGTATTGTAGCATATTCAATTTGACAACCTTCAAACGCACTTCTTCCTATTGATGAAACACTATCTGGAATAGTTATTGATGCTAAGGATGTGCACTTATAGAATGCATATTCTCCAATTGTACTAACTCTATTTGGAATAGTTATTGATTGCAAAGATGAACAATTAGAGAATGCATCTTTTCCTATTGATGTAACACTATTTGGAATAGTTATTGATGTTAGAGATGAACAACGAGAGAATGCATAATCTCCTATTGATGTAACACTATTTGGAATAGTTATTGATGTTAGAGATGAACAATTATAGAATGCGCTTCTTCCTATTGATTCTCCACTTGTAATAAACACTTCTTTTAGTTTTCCTTTATCTATGTATGATACTATAAAAGCTGAAATTGTAGCATATTTAATAGGACAATTATAGAATGCATCGTTTCCTATTGATGTAACACTATTTGGAATAGTTATTGATGCTAAGGATGTACACTTATAGAATGCATCGTTTCCTATTGATGTAACACTATTTGGAATAGTTATTGATGTTAGAGATGAACAACCAGAGAACGCATAATCTCCTATTGATGTAACACTATTTGGAATAGTTATTGATTTTAAAAATTTGCAATTAGAGAACGATTCTTGACCGATGATTTCAATGACAAAATCATCAAAACAACTTGGTATCTCTATGAGATTAAATCCTTTTACATATTCACATACTTCAACTATTGTATTGTTAGAAATTTTAAAGTAGCATTCCCATCTTGCTTCAAGTGTTATATCAAAGTCAATTTTAGTTATTGTTGAAATAAGATTATCATTTAAATACCAACCTAAAAAGTGGTAATATTCTCTTACAGGTTCGAACAAAACAATTTCATCATCATAGGTAAAACTAATTTGATTATTATTGTTGTTTAATCCACCATTAAGAACATAATCTATTGTATATGTGTTAATTGACCAATTAGCGGTATATTTTCTATTATTAGTACTACCTCGAGGTATTTCTATAACATTTTTAAATCCATCAAAATCTATTGAACTCCAGCCAAGAAATGTATATCCTTTTTTGGTTGGTTCATTTAATGTAATATTTTCACTTTCAATATTAAACTCTTCTGGATTATTATTATGGTTTACGCCCCCATTTAATTCATATGTAATCGAATATTGGGTGAGAATACTACTAGCCGTAGCAACATAGCAATCGGATTCAAGACTCCATTCACTTAAACAATTCCCTTTTTTATCTGTTAATAAAATGGTTTTATTGTTTTTTTCAATACTCCATTCAATATCATAACCATTATTACTATAAAGAGAGTAGTTAGAACCTTTATATATTCTTCGACTACCAATGAAGTTATTATCTAAATATAGGTCAATTATGGATTCATCATTATCTAACACTATTAACAAATAATCTTCTAATAGTTCGTTTTTAGCTCTATCCATTGAAGTAATTCTATAAGTGATTGTGTCATTTACTTCTAATGAGCCTGAGACAACTTCAACATCAAATAACAAATTATTTCCAAAACTATCTACAACAGAAAATAGTACATATGGACTATCTCCATTTTGAATATAATTGTTTTCTCTTAAATATGTTAATGTTGGCATTCCGTATATTTTCACATTCGAAATTAAATTGCTCTTTTTTGTGTTGCCTAAAACATCCTCTGCAACAATATATAAATCTATTGTTTGACCTGCCTCTATACTGAAATTTGGTGCAGCTTCAAGGTAAACATCACATGATTCACCAAAACTGTTTGTTGCACTAGCATTAAACTCTTCGCCTTTTGATGTTAATTTGATATTTAATGATGAAACATTATATGAAATAGTAATATCTTCACTTGAATATACTTTTATTTCTTGAGTAATAACTTCATATTCATTTCCGACTAAATCTATTGTTTTTAATTTGAAAGTAACCAGGTTACCGCCTTGTAATGTTCCGCTATTAAGTGACACAACGACATCCAAATTGTTATTAAAGCTATCCTTCCCTATAGCGCTAAATAAATTAGCATTAATTACATCGGTAGCTCTAATAGATGTTTTGCTCAAATCATATGTTATAGTTGGATTTCCGTATACTTTAATGTTAGATAAAGTTAAGGTATTTGTGTTTCCTAAATGATCAACCGATGTAACTAAATACTTTAAAGTGCATCCAGCATCAAAAGTGCCTTCGATTAATTCTAATTCAACATTTTGAATTACTTTTCCAAAACTATCCTTTGATATTATTCCAAGTGTGCTAAGATTAATTTCTTCGTTAATACTGAAATCTGTTTTTACAGGATTAAATATATAAGGTAAATCATATACATTGGCATCAAATGTTATTGAGCTTGTATTTCCTTTTGAGTCTGTAGCAACACTTCTCAGTTGAATTACATTTCCTCCAACAAAATCGCCACTATATATGCTAGTAACAACTTCTACTTCTTCTCCAAAACTATCTACAGCTGTTATACCAAATAAGGAATTAGATATTGTATCTGACTTTTTGATATCTTTAATAGATTCATTCCTATTAATAGTTGGATTACCATATACTTTGACATTTGTTTTTTCTTCGATTATCTCATTTCCAGTTTTATCTGTTGCTTTAAAACAAATAGTAACTGAATCTCCTGCATTATAATCATTAGTCTTAGGATAAATAACTACATTTAAGTCTCCATTAAATGTATCCTTAGCAGTTACATCAAATATTGCGCTATCAAATGAATCGCTCAAATTGATATATTCGATATCTTTATTGAATGAAAGAATAGGAGTTCCATAAACTTTTATGTTTGCTAAATTAGTAGTTGAATAAACATCATACAAACCAACCGCAACAAACCTTATAGATACTGTTCCACCAACTGTTTTTGATCCACCAATTATTTGCAAACTAATATCAACACTATTGCCATCAGTATCAACTGCAGTAGCATTAAATAGATTAGCGTTTAATTCATCGAAAACACTAATGTCTAATATTTCATCAAAAGTAATCATTACTTTATAGTCAATCCATTTTGCATATAACGTGATATTAGATGCAGGAACTGTTTCATACTTTATAGTTAGTGATTCGTCGTACCAGCCATCAAAAGTCTTTTCATAAAGAGATGGTTTGGCCATTATCTTAGAATTATATTCTTGTGTTATTGGTTCAATATAATTTCCACCATTTGAATTAAAGGAAATTGTATATTCATTGATTTGCCAATTTGCTAAATATGATAGATTGCCTCCACTACCTTTTTCTATAGTAACTTCTTTTTGTAAAACATCTCCATTAGAGCCAGTCCAACCAATAAAAGTATAGCCTTCTTTGATTGGGTTATTTAATTTGAAAGTATTTGATTCTGCATTGTATTTAGTTTTATTAGTACCATTTCCACCACTGTAATCATAGGTGATAGAATAATCTATAGGTGTCCACACTCCTTCTATGAGTATATCTTTAACCATAGAAGTATTGATGCATGATATAACTTCATTTTCTAATTTCCATTCAAATGTATAATAATCTCTACTTTGATTTTTTAATGCAAGATTATTATCTTCAATTGTATAGAATAAAGGCATGCCAGTTAAATCAACATGTTCATCGCAATCATATGTAACTTTATATTTGTTTAAACTCCACTTAGCACATAAAAAAGTGTCTTGATTTAAAGTAAACGGTGATAAAGATATGCCATTTTCATCTGTATACTGAATACCGCCTTCTTCAGAATCAAACCATCCAACAAAAGTATAACCAATTTTAGTTGGAACAAGTAGCTTATAAGGCAATGATGATTCAACGACTTGAGTGTTTACTAAACGATTATCAACATATAAATGTATATTGTATTTTGAATGTTCAATAACAAAGCATTTTTTTCCATTACAGTTTGGGCAATTATGAATGCTTCCAGAGATTCCGTCTCCACCACATACTGAACAAGAATTTGTAGATGTAAGTCTACCATTTCCGTTGCAATATGGACAAGTTTTAAATGATGTTGATAAACAATTAGAACAAACTGCGCCAATACCATTTAATATTGTTTGTGAAGCATTTCCACAATTTGAACATATTTTTTTGTTTCCATAACATTTAGGGCAAGATTGAGTAGATGTTATTTTTCCGTTTCCGTTACAATTTGCACAAGTTTGTCTTGTATCTTCAGTTCCTATTCCATTACACTCTGAACATTTTTCTCCCCACAAAGCATAAAGAGTTACGTTAGCATCTATATTAAAAGACGAACCTGGTTCATATACTAATTCATCATTCGCACAATACCATCCAGCGAACATATAGTTACCATATGATGGAATTGTTGAACTTAAGTATATACTCAAGCCTCTAGATTTAATTTGCATTTGTGGAGCATTATTGCCACCATTTGCATTATATGTAACCTTATAAGATGCAGATTGAGTTTTTGTGTAAACAGCTTCATAAGTTGTATCTATAGTAGCAGCAATTATTTCTGGACTCCATCCATCAAATGTATAATCAAATTGTGAATCGCTTTTTTTCGTTGGAACATCATTACCATATGATGGCTTTTTATTAAATTCACATTTTGTAGTTTTTAAAATAGAGCCATCACTATTTTTCCATATTATTGTATATTGCTTTGGTGTATATACTGCGTTAATAGTAATATCATTGGATACAATACTATAATCTTCCCATTTTCCATCATAACCATAT
>CALCVH010000046.1 GCA_937907585.1 uncultured Bacillota bacterium
GAAGTAGTGAAGTTAGAATTACAGGCTATGAAACTATAACAATAGATGAATTCCCTAGTACTATAACTTTAGACTTACCTGGAACTTATACAGTAGAGCAAACAACATATTTTGGAAAAACATTAACAGATAAAATATATGCGAAGATTCCAAGAGATGAATCAAATATATATAACACAATTGATAGCATTTCTAATCCAATTTCTGCACTAGAAGAAGTTGATTATGTAAATGACTGGATATTCTATTTAGCAATTGCCTTATGTGGTCTAGCATTTTTAGAATGGCTACTTAAAGGCAATGAGACTGTCTAGGAGGTGAATGATATGTTAAGTATTAGTATTGAATTCACACGTCCTTATTTATTACTATTATTAATTGCGTTCTACGCAATGACTGTTATTCCATATTTCAGACTATCTAAGAAATATAGAAAGACAAGAAACCGTATAACTTCAATGGTTCTACATGCGGTGTTATCCACTCTAGCAGTTTTGCTTCTTGCGGGCACAACATTCGTTAGAAGTAAATCTAATCCTGAAAATGAACTTATCCTTTTAGTGGATGTTTCAGATACAGAAAATGAATCTAAAGAAGCAAGAGATAAACTCGTTAGAACTGTTGTAGATCAAGCATCTTATGAAGGCATAAAAGTTGGTATAGTTACATTTGGATATGATCAAGAATATGTATCAGAACTCTCAAATGATTATGATAATATTTATGATAATTATAGAAATGCGACTGTATTCCCTGATCAAACTGCGACAAATATCGCAAGCGCAATCAATTATACAAAAGATTTGTTTACTAATCCTGATTCAGGAAAGATAGTAATTGTTACTGATGGTAAAGAAACAGATGATAACGCTAAAACTGTTATTAGAACTGCGATTGCATCAGGTTTAAAAATAGATACAGTATATATTCCATCTAGTTATGAAGGTGATGAGATTGAATTAACTAATGTTGAGTATCCTGAATATCACATCAATAAAGGCGAAGAATTTACTTTATCATTATCTCTTTTAAGCAATTATGAAGATAATATTACTATTGATGTATATGATAATGGAGTAAATATCGCAGAAGAACAAAAAGATTATAGTACTGTTATCGGAGAACAGAAAGTTCAATTCAAACACACATTCACTTCAGATGGTTTACATGAATTATCATTCAAGATCAATGGTTTAAGTGACGCTGTAACACAAAATAATGACTACACTTCATATTTCTATGTTGAATCATTTAATAAGATTCTTATTCTTGAACAGAATACAGGTGAATCTAACTTACTAAAATCAGTTTTAACAGCTCAAAATGATTTTGTTGTGGATGTATTGAATATAACTACTGATATATTGCCTGAATCAGCTCTCGCATTATGCGCATATGATGAAGTTATATTAAACAATATTTCATATTCAGATTTAATGGATAATAACTATATGGAAATAATTCATGAATATGTATATACATATGGCGGTGGATTATTTACAACAGGTGGTACTGATGCGGCTGACACATCTCTTCCACATTCATATAATAGAGAAGACATTAAAGGCTCATTATATCAACAGATGTTGCCTGTTCAAATAATCAACTATACTCCACCAGTAGGCGTAATATTCATTCTTGACGTATCAGGTTCAATGAACGATTCTGCAGGAGATGGAAGCACGTTATTAGATTGGGCAAAAGAAGGCGTTAGATCATGCTTATCTTCACTTACTGAAAGAGATTATATCGGTATAATGACATTAAGCACTGATTATGGAACACTCCTTGAACTTACTCCAAGAACTCAAGAAAGCAAGATATTATCAGTAATTAATAAAATCGATACAGCTGATGGTAGCACAACATTTAGTGGCGCTATCGAAAGAGCTGGTCAAATGTTAAGAGCGGCTAAAAATGTCGATAAGAAACATATCATTATTGTATCTGATGGTTATACAACTGAACCAACTCCAGAAACATATGAAGAATTCGCAAAATCATATTATGAAACAGATGGTATTACAATATCTGTTGTAGGTGTTGCGATGACTACTCCAAATGACGCTGATTCATTGATAGCTCAAGAGGATCCTGAAAACATCCCTCCTACAACCGCATATAACTTAATGCTTAGGCTGACTAAGTATTCACATGGTAGATTGCACGCAATATCAACTGTTGATTCTGCTAGATTAGTTCCTGAGATGAGAGAAGATTTAAAAGCTCCAGATATTCAGGAAGTTAGCGATGAGCCATTCTATCCAATCATAGTCAATAATGCATCTCCATTATTTAATGGTGTTGAAAGATTAAACGATGCTGAACATGGAAACACAATGACTATGCAGGTGGAAGGATTCTATGGTGCTAAACTGAAACAAGACGCAACACTACTTCTAACTGGTGAATTCAATGTTCCATTATATGCTCAATGGAAGTACGGCAAAGGAATGGTTGGTAGCTTCATGAGCGATGTATATGGATATTATACTGGCGACTTCATGAGTGATGTTAATGGTGAAAATTTCTTAAAGAATGTTGTAAGAAACTTAACCCCAGTTAGAAGCATTAGAGATAACGATATCAAACTCAATATGTTTGAAAACAACTATTCTAATTCATTAAGTATATTAACTAACATTAATGAAGGTGAATATATTAATGGTGTAATTAAATATGAAGATAAAACAACTGGAACAGTTGAAGTATCTTTAAATTCTTTATTAGAAGATTTAAGTAAAGAAAACTTAAGAAAACAGAGTGTTTATGTAACTACACCACTAACTGATTTAAATAATTATTCAAGATGTAAATTCATTATAAAAGCTCCTGGAACTTATACTATTGAAATAAATAAGTATAATGAAGCTGGAGAATTAATTGGTTCAAATTCTATCCATAAGACACTTGCGTATTCTAGTGAATATGAATACTATTTAAACCAAGAAGTTAACTATAGAGAATTCCTTGAAACATTAGCTAAAAATGGTAATGGTACATTAGTAGAAGATCTTGATGATCCTCATAGTATTATCGATACATTTGAAACGGTAATATATAAAAGATTTGATCCTAGATACCTATTCGCTATAATGATAATCGTATTGTTCTTAGCGGATGTTGCGGTAAGAAAGTTCAAATTTAAATGGCCTCACGAAATAATAAAGAAATATCGTGAAAGAAGAGGCAGTAAGTAAAATGAAAAGATTATTTAGAATTATATTTATCGCACTAGTTTGTATGATGTCTTTTAGCCTTACAGCTTGTTCTAAAGAGGCTATTATGACACCTACGGATCTATCGATAGATGAAGATAACAATTTAATATGGAATAGTGTTAATGACGCTAAACAGTATATAGTTTACTTCCACAATGTTGATACTAATACAACTACACAAGGTATCACAAGAAAGAATTCATATAGTTTATCTGAACTAGAAGAAGGAGACTATGAAATAACTGTTCAAGCTGTTTCTGGTGATGATGATAAAAAAGATTCTAATCAATCAGAGGCTATGATCTATCACAAATATAAAGAAACAGGTTGTGTATATAAGCTAATTAACAATAATACTGAATACGCAATATCTAAAGTAGGAAGCGCAACTGGAACTTTTGTAATAGAAGATTATTATAGAGGGAAAGCAGTTACTGAAGTATCTGATAAAGCCTTTAAAGGAAGTTCTAAGGTAGTTGATATTACATTAGGTGAAAATATCATCACTATTGGTGATTCAGCATTTTGGAACTGTTCAAAACTCGAAAGAATATTTATTCCAAATTCTGTAATTTCAATTGGAAAAAGCTGTTTCCAATCTTGTAGAGCTTTAAGTGAAGTTAGATTATCTGAAAACTTATCTAACATTCCTGATTACTGTTTCGCTTATTGTAGAAGTATTATTAATATTAATTTACCAAGTAGTATTACATCAATTGGTGAAGGTGCATTCATTAACGCAACAGCTTTAGAAAGTATTGATGTACCAGAAAAAGTAGAATCTATTAATCCGAGTGCCTTTTATGGATGTGAACTACTTGGAAGTGTAAATATCGGTAAAGGTATTGTGACAATTGATGAGTCTGCATTTAATGCTTGTCACAACTTAACCAGTGTTACATTTAATACTCCATCAAATCTTAAAACTATTGGAGAATCTGCGTTTAAAGATTGTTTTAAATTACCAAATATAACTCTTCCAAAAGGATTAGAAACTATTGGCGATACATGTTTTAATAATTCAAGTGCTTTATCGGCTGTAACTATTCCTGATACTGTCACAAGTGTTGGTGGAAACGCATTTGTTGGGACTAAATTATTTAAAGATCAAGTCGATAATGGTGATAATTTTATCTACGCTGATACTTGGTTAATATACTGTCCATCTACAGTAAAATCTGCTTTAGAAGAAATCAATACCACTACATTAAAAGACGGTATAGTTGGAATAGCTGATAATGTATTTTTAGGATGTGAAAAATTAAAAATTATCACATTGCCTCAATCTTTTAAATATATAGGTAAACACGCATTTGAAGGATGTAGTGCACTATGGAAACTTATCACATTAGAAGACAGCATATTAATTATTGATGACTACGCTTTTAATGGATGTAATCTATCTAACGTATCACTAGGTTATGGGCTTAAAAGAATTGGACACTTCGCTTTCTACGCTAATCCTAACTTAGATAATAATGAACTTACTCCATATGACTGGATTCCTGAATCTGTAACATCTATTGGTAAGGGTGCTTTTAAAAATACAATGATCTATACTAAAGCGATGAGTGGTAGCGGAATCTGTTATGCAGGAAACTGGGCAGTTGGCTTGGCTTCACCAATCACCACAATCGATTTAAAATTTGATCCTGATCATGTTGCGGGAATTGCGGACTACGCATTTATGTATGAAGGATTTGAAGAATTAGCGAGTGTTTTATCAATAAGATCTATTTCTGGACTATCTAGTTGTAGATATATTGGTGTAGGTGCTTTCTATGGAAATGTTGAATTAAGCAGTATTTCACTAAATAGAAACTTAACAGAAATCAGAGAAGCAGCTTTCTATAAAACAGGTTTAATTAAAGCGACATTCCCAAGATCACTTGATTCAATTGGCGCTTACGCATTTTCAAACACATCATTAACAAGCCTAGATTTATCTGGAACTAATGTCAAATCTATTGGTAAGAGCGCATTCGCTGAAATCTCAGGATTAACAGAAGTATTATTCAATGATAAATTAGAAACTATTGATGATTATGCTTTCTATAACTGTAATAACATTCTATCAATAGAGCTTCCTGATACAGTAACAAAGATTGGAGAAAATGCTTTCTATGGTTTAGAATCTATGAAAACATTAAAGGTTTCAAATAGTCTAACTGAAATAGAAGATGGCGCATTCGCACACTGTCTAAAATTAGAAACTGTTACTGGACTTGATAGTGTTAAAACAATTGGTAAAGAAGCATTCTATTTAGATGAATCAATCAAATCTATTGATTTAGGCGATAATGTTGAATCAATAGGTGATGCGGCATTCTATCAAAATAAATCATTAGAATATATCTATTTACCAAATGGAATAAAGAGTTTAGGAGTATATACATTCCAAGGATGTAATTCACTTAAGACTATCGTTATCCCATCTACTTTAAGAACGATTGGTCAACATGCGTTCTATGAGTGCTTCAACTTAACAATTTATACATCAATGCTTGAAAAGGCTAGCGATTGGCATAACCGTTATAATTCATCTAATAGAACTGTGTTCTTTGGTTCAACTCTAGATGAAGGAAATAATGTCTTAAGCATTGTTGTATCAAATGATACATTACAATACAAAAACGCACTTAATGGCGTAAATCCTCCAGTTTATTTGAATAAAACATTTAAACATTGGGTGGATAATAATTCCATCACTTATAATATGGATGATATATTTAAGATAGAGGATAATATTACTTTATCTGCGGTATATGAATAAATAGAGGTACAAAAATGAAGAGATTATATCAAATAATACCTTTCATATTAATAATAACGCTTTGTCTTGTTTTAACAGGTTGTAACAAGAAAAGCCAATTATCATTTAACACAAATGGTGGTAATGATATCAGTTCTATTTCACTTGATAGTAAAGAGTCATATAATTTACCTACTCCAACTAAAGAAGGATATGAATTTATTGGCTGGTATTTAAATAGTGATTTTAGTGGTGAAATGATAACTTCAATTACTATTAAATCTGATACTACAGTTTACGCTAAATGGGAACAACTTTATAAAATCACTTTAGATTTAGATGGCGGTAATTTATCTACTACATCTATCTACGCTAAAAATGGTGATAATATTTATTCTTTAGTTAAAGATTTAGTTCCTACAAAAGCTGGAACTGTATTTGGCGCATGGTTTAATGGTAATCAAGAATTAAGTGAATCAACTAAAATTAATAAAGATATCACACTAACTGCTAGATATAAGATTGAATATACAGTTAATCTATATAAACAAAACTTATCTTTAGATGGCTATGATAAAGAAGAATTAAAGAAGTATGCTTATATCGGAAGCAAAGCATCTTATAATTCTGATGATGTTATAGGATTCACTGAAGTAACTAAAGAAGATACTATTGATGAAATAACAGTATCTACATCTAATAACGTATTAAATCTATATTTCGATAGAGATGAATACACTATTACGTTTAGATCTAATTATCCAGATAGTTCACTTCCTGAAGAATCTGAATCTATCACTATTCTATATGGCGAAGAAGTAGATTTACCAGATTATGATTTCAAAATCAATGGCTATTATCTACTTGGTTACGCTTTATCAGCTGATTCAGATATCATCTATAACGCACATTATATCGATAATCTTCCAGTTAATTTAGAAGAAGAAATAGAAGTAACTAAAGATAAAGTTACCGCTTTTAGAACGATGTCTTTATACGCTATATGGAATAAAGGATATAGAGATATGTTCGGTGGATCAGATTATATCTTTATCGCTCCTGATAAAGAAACATGTTATCTATCAAGAGAAGGTGTATATTTTGTAGGCGAATATTATGATGATGATAAATCATTCATTCTATATAACGACAAAGAAAATTTAGAAGGTAGAATCTATAGTGATTTAACATTCGCATATTATAACGTCACAAGAGATGAATATTCCGCAACTTTATATACAGTTGGTGCGGGTTTAGATGAAAAGATTAAAATCTTCTTAGATCCATATAATGGAATTACATATTATGATGAAAATGAAGAACCTACAAATAGGGAATCTAAAGGAACTTATACGATAGATAGCGATGGATTCTATCACGTAACATTTACTACTGGCGTAAAAGCTGGAGAAGAAATGATTATCACAACTGGTAGAGTAAGCGCTGAAGGAATCTATACAGATGCGTTCCAATTAAGAAGAGATGAAGAAGTTGAATTAGGTGAACTAGTAAGATTTACAGTAAACAATTCAACTCTTACATACTATACAAACGCATATCAAATTAAATTATCTGGTTTTGGTACTCTAACATATAATAATGGAAATTCAACTGAAACTTTCTATTATAGTATGGATGATGAAACAAAGATCCTAACCATTAACCGTCAAAATGGTTCTAGCTTTGGAAAAGTTAAATTAATGACTAATGATGGCGTTAATGGATACATGTTCTATGATGAAAACCTAGATCATGAATTTGAAGGTGAAAATGGTTCTAAATTAACACTTGATGGTGTATTAAATGCTGAATATGTTAGTGGAGATACAAGTGTAAATGGTGTATATGAAATAAAACAGTCAGCGTTCGGTGGATATATTGTAATATTTAAAAATAATGGAACTACTTATACATTCTTAACTAAATCTGAAACAGAAGAATCTATCGCATCTGGCGAAAATGAAGAAACTGAAACTGTTACTACATATTCATTTGTGACTAAGCCAAATGGATATAGTGAATATTATTATAAGAATGAAACATCTATTTATTACGCTCCACTTGTAGTATTAAACGATAAAGAAGAAGGTAAAGCTAGCGTATATGGCTATACAACTAATAGAACATATGAACTAGTTTTAGAAGGAACATACGAATATGATTCTAATACTAATCTATATGTATTTACTACAACTGAAGTTCATGATAAGAAAGTTTTAACTAATCCACACGATATTAAAACTTTAACTTCATTCATCTTTGCGGCTGATGACAAGATGACAAACTACTCTATCAGCTACTGGTATTCTTCTACTAAAGGTGAAGAAGTAACTGATTATAAGAAAGAGATAAAGAATTCTGATAATTCATCACTACTTCTAGTAAGTGGTGTCGCAATTCTATCTAAAGATGGATATGTTATTACAGGAACATACCAGGTAAGAGATAATTTAACTATTATTTCAAATAATAATGGTTCTATATATCTTGAAGTATATGAAGATTCATTTATCGTTTTAGATCACGCTCCATATAATGCATATTATGTTTTAGAAGATGCGTCTTATTCAACTAGAACACATGTGACATTTGATGGTAAAGGCAACGCTAAATATGTATATACTGAAAATGTAGAAGGTGAGGATAAAGAATTCACCATTGAAGGCGTTATTTCAAAAACAGATGAAAAGACTCGACAAGGTGAAGAAATTTATTTATTCACATCAAATGATAAGACATTTAAGTATCTATTAAAACATTTAAATAATGGCAGTTTTGTGCTTCCATTATATGATGAATATATGGGTTCATATCAATCAAACGATGGTATTTTATACCTTGATGGATATCTAAACTATATTAGTTATACTGATACTCTAGGTAATGAACTAACAGGTACATACGCCATTGATGGAACAAATGTTATCAAAGCTAATTTTGATTCAACTATTAGATATTTCGATATCGATTCTAAATCATTTACTGTTAGAGGAATCGAATATGGAACATATATAGTTATAGAGAACCAAGGT
>CALCVH010000047.1 GCA_937907585.1 uncultured Bacillota bacterium
TTAAATAGTTTTAGGAAGATATATTGAGTCCATTTATAATATTCTTCGCTTGTTGTATCAACTACTCTACTTAAATCAAACGAAAAACCACAAGCTTTAAGTTGATTAATAAATGTATCAATATTTTTATCAGTTATTTTTCTAGGATGAGTTTTAGTTTTAATAGCGTAGTTTTCAGTAGGTAATCCAAACGCATCAAATCCGATTGGGAATAGAACATTATATCCTTCCATTCTACGTTTTCTAGATATAACTTCCATTGATGTAAAAGCCCTAACATGTCCTACATGCATTCCTGCGCCTGATGGATATGGGAATTCTATTAAACTATAGTATTTAGGTTTACTAGAAAAATCTACAGCTTTAAATAAATCTGAGTTATACCAATAATCCTGCCACTTCTTTTCTATTTCTTGATGGTTCATAATTAATCCTCCTCATCGCTATCATAATCTACATTATCATCATTAGATTCATCATTATCATTGTCGTTATTATTAACTGATAAGATATCATTTAGTTTATCCATAAATGATTTACTTTTAATTATTCCATCGCCTATTATTTTCATTCTAATTCTTAGTAATATTTCTCTTTCTAAAATATATAATGGAATAAAACCTAAGAATAATAAAACAAAATAAATAATCGTTGGTAATGGAAATAAGGTATTTATAATATTCACAAGTATTAACGATGTAGTTGCGAATACCAACATCTTATATAATTGACTCTTTTTCATGTAGTTACCTGCTTTAATGAATGCAATCATAAATAGGTATACTACAAGTGCGAAAAACAACATTGTTGTTATTCCATAGACAAATCCATTAAAGAAAAGCAATACTGAAGTTGATGTCATATATTTTTCAACTATATTAGATAATTCAACAAATATTGAACTATTCACAGAAAGATGATTTAATTCAACATTTTTAAATTTTTCATTTACTTCAGTTATAGTAGAGATCTTTCTAAAAGCCTTAGTATTTTGGAAAGTTGAAAGGCAGTAATAGATTGAATCCCCGCAAATACTTATATCTACATAGTCTTTGTCGCTATTCATATCATCAACTGACTTATAAAATTTAAATACATATCCTTTTATAATTACTTCTACATTTTTTGTTGAAGTATATGCTCCATTTTGTATTTTTGCGTCAGTATTACTAAACGCATCAACAATGGTAATCTTTTCTGAAACGGTTAATTTTCTTTGTGAAATTGGTTTAGAAAAATATGCCAAACCTAAGAGTATGCTTAAAAGTAATACATAAAGTATCACAAACCATGGCTTTTTAGCACGATAATATATAATATTTTTTGGTTTAAAGATTGAATCTCTTATTAATTTAAGCATATTTTTTACCTTCATTATTCGTAAGTTTACTTACGAAAGATATTATAACACAATAATTATTATGCGTTTATATTTATGGAAAAAATCATTTATAAATCACAATAAATTAGCTATTTTTCGATATGGTAACTGTTATAGAATCATCTGTTTGTTCGCTAAAGTATATGGTGTAATCATATATATCGCCACTATTAGTAGCCCAATTTTTAAGATTATATGAATCTCCTTCTTTAAATAAGCATTCTTCATCAGCGTAATTATATTCTTTTATATGGTCTATTCCTGATGCGTTTATTAATGAAATTAATTTTTCATTTATTTTATCGCTTTTAAGTTCATATTCCATATAGTATTGAGAATATGTTGGAGAATTTGAACGTAGTGGAATTAATATTTCATCATATTCATCTATTAGAGATGAATTATCTAATTCAAAAAGATTATTTCCTTTATATCCACCTATTCTTGCGTCTACATAATATAGTTTTATACCGCTTTCGTTAATTCCATAATCACTATCATTTATTGAATTTAATGCGTCCCATTCATTTATTCCAGTAGGAGTATAATATTCCATAATAAAGTATTCGCTAAACGCATTTCCATTATAATTCAATCCAATAATAATAGTCTCTGAATTTGATTCTGATTTATTTAAAGTGTAAGTAACGCTATCATCTTCTACTATTCCTAAATATACATTATCAATCCAACCTAACGCATGTTTGCTGAATGGATCAAGATCAGATATATTTCCGTCCATCATAGTTGTGGTGCCTGTTGGGTCTCCTACAAATTCATCTGAAATTGAAGATGCATAATCAATATTATAATAATCATCAAGCCCTAGCGCATGACCCATTTCATGAATATATGTATGCGCATCAACTTTAAAGTTTTCTGATGGTGTTATATTCAAGCCATCATTATCATACATAAAAGAGATTGAAGCTAACATATAATTATTAACTACTGGCTTATCATAATTAGGTTTATCATCATAAGCATTTGTGTATGCCCAGAAATAATCAGGAATATCATCAAAACTTTCATCATAAACTGGTGATGAAAATAGATAACATACTAAGTCTATAAAGCCATCTTCATCTGAATCATAATCTTTAGATTCTATTTCAAGTTTATCTAAATATTCATATGTATATTCTAGAATAGGAATATCTTCTTTTACTGTACTCAATTCTTTATATGTGAATGCTTTATCAGTAAAATCTAATACAGTGCCTGTTATATCCAATTTTCCATAGCTAGATGTTTTATAATATGAATTTACACTTTCCCAAGATGTATTCTCTTTAGAGCCAAAGAATGCGGTTTCAATATTAGATTTAACTATATCGTTAGTGTATTCTTCGTATCCCTTAATAGTGACTGGAATTACTAATATTTTTTGTTTTCCAATAGAATTTAGATATTTCCAGTAATATCCATATTTATTTGATATATCATAATATGTTAATTCTTGGAACTCATCCTTATCAATTATTGAATCTTCAGTAGTTGTTGAGGCATCAGTTTCTATTGGAATAAATGTCTCAACAGTAGTATCAAGAATTACATTTGATGAATTAGTACTTGATTTAGTTTCATTTGATAAAGTAGTTTTATCTAAACTAAAAATAGTTGTTTTGATTGAACAACCAGAAATAAATAATAGATTTAGCAAGATAATAATAGTTAGTATTTTTTTCATTATTCTTTTATTTTAGTTAAAGCAAGTCCACCTTTTGATGTTTCTTTATAGCTTTCTCTTATATCCTTTCCTGTTTCTAACATCGTCTCAACAACTGAATCAAATGTAATCTTTTCTGGGTATATTGGAAGTAGAGACATTTTCGCTGCGTCAATCGATCTTAAAGCCGCAACTGCGTTACGTTCGATACATGGTATTTGAACTAAGCCATCTATAGGGTCACAAGTTAGGCCTAAGTGATGTTCCATAGCGATTTCAGCTGCGCAATCAATTTGATCTAATGTTCCATTTTCTAAATAACATATCGCTCCAGATGCCATCGAACAAGCTGCGCCTACTTCTGCCTGACATCCAGAACATGCGCCACTGATTGAAGCGTTTGTTTTAATAGTATTTCCAATCAACCCCGCAACCGCTAATGCGTCTATTATTCTATCGATTGAATAACCTTTTCTTTCATAATAATATAGACAAGCAGGAAGAACTCCAGATGATCCACAAGTAGGGCTTGTGACAATAGTGTTGCCGGATGCATTTTCTTCTGATACTGCATATGCATATGCGATTACTTTATCTTTTTCATCACTATTTATTAATGATTCAAATATATCTTTAGCTTTTCTTTTAACCTTTAGTTTACCAGGTAATAGGCCAGTTTCTTTTAAGCCTTTATCTATAGATGATTTCATAATTGTATAAACATTTAATAGATATTCTTTTATATCTTTATCATCAAATCTATATACAACCTCAGATAGATCTATATTATTATTTTTTGCGTAGTCACATATCTCTTTAAAATCTTTAAAATCATATCTTTTATAATCTTCATCTAGCTTTTTATTATCGATGATTATTTCACCACCACCAATAGATACAAATTCATGTTTTGATATGAGGGTTTTACCACTATAAGCTTCAATAATAAATGTGTTAGGATGTTTTTTAACTGTTTCATAATCAAAATGAATAACTGTGTTATTGCCTAAAGTTTCTTTAATAATATAGTCAGTTAAGTGGCCTTTACCTGTTAAAGCTAAAGAACCATAGAGAAAAACCACAAACGAATCTGCTTGTGGATATTTATTCTTCATATATACTGATGCGGATTCAGGACCCATCGTATGGGATGATGAAGGACCAGAACCTATTCTATATAATTTCTTTAAAGAATCCATATTATAAATTTTCTATTCTTTCTACTATATTAGATAAGAATGTTTCGTTATAATCTTCAATTCTTCCTTCATCTGCGAGATTAGAGATTAAAGGATCAATTGGGATTTTAGAAATTAAATCAATATCAAAATCTTTAGATATTTCATCAATGTGAGATTCGCCAAAAATCTTATAATCTTTACCG
>CALCVH010000048.1 GCA_937907585.1 uncultured Bacillota bacterium
CTCAAGAAATGTATGAATATTTAGATACCGCAATTCAAGCGATATTAGTTAATCCTGATACATCTAATCCTACAACTTTATTACAGACCGCAAATTCAAAACTACAATCATTTTTAGATAAGAACTACAACAATTAATTATGGAAGATAATATTAAAGAATATAAAAGAAAAAAGAACTATAAACCAATAATAAAAAGAAATATAGTAGCTTGGTTAATTATGTTACCAAGCTTACTATTATTCCTATTTTTCGTATGGCTTCCAATTGGTAAAAATATTGCTTTATCATTCTTTAATAATTATAAATTTACAGAGTTTGTTGGGTTTGATAATTATAAAGAGATATTTAGAGATTATTCATTTTTAGCGGCTCTTAAAAATACATTCGCATATATATTATGGTCAATAATTATTGGCTATTTTGTGCCAATTATTATTGGCTTTTTACTAAGTGAATGCGTTCACGCTAAAGGTGTATTTAGAATATTAATTTATCTACCTTGTATGATTTCAGGTATGGCTGTATCATTCTTATATTTAAATATATATGGAGATGAAACATATTCAATTCTTAATGTAATAATAAGACTATTTGGTGGTGAACCACACGCCTTTAAAGGTAATCCAAATATAATTATTCCATTAATTGTTATTGCGATGACATGGAGAGGCGCGGGTGGAACCGCTTTAATCTATTTATCAAACTTCCAAACAATAGATACATCTTTATATGAAGCATCAAGAATTGATGGAGTTAAACCAATTAAGAGATTCTTACATATTACACTTCCTATAATGAAGTCTACATTTATGACCTTACTAATTTTACAGATAATATCTGTATTCCAGGTATTCTATGAACCATTAGTAATTGGTGAATGGGGTGGACCAAGCGACGCATCTATGAGCTTAATGTTATTATCATATAAGTTCGCGATGAAAGATTTAGAATACGCTAGAGGCGCCGCAGTATCAGTGATATTATCTTTAATTATAATCACATTCACTGTTATTTACTTTATCGTTAATAACATAGTGAATAAGAAGGAGGGCGAGTAAATGAAACTAAGCGAAAAGCGTGATGGCTTACTCAATTTCTCTGATTATAAGAAAACTAAGCATAAGATAGCGTATTATATCTTTATGTTCTTACTTATAATATTCGCTTTAACCGCTCTTATCCCAATTTTATGGTTATTTATCACATCGTTTAAAACTGTTACTGAAATTCAATCAACGAATTATCATTTGTTACCTCAAACATTTAAAATATCAAAGATGTTAGATGTGTGGAATAGATTATCATTTGGTAAATATTATTTAAATACTTTGATTGTGGTAATTGGTTCAGTAATATGCGCAGTTGTGTTTAACGCAATATTAGCATACGCTGTTATTATCCTTAAGCCAATAGGATATAAAATAATTAATGTTTTAATCCTATTTGGATACATGATTCCATCAGCCCTTGCGATATTCCCTTTAGTTATGCAGATAAGGAACTTTATGGGTTTAAATATAAGCTTAATTAATACTTATTTCCCACTATGGTTCGCATTTGGCGCAAACGCTTATTATTATCTATTATTTAAAGATTATTTTGATAAATTACCTAAATCTTTAATAGAAGCCGCAAGAGTAGATGGTTTATCTGATTTAAAAATATTCTTTAATGTTGTATTTCCTTTATCTAAACCTATTATGGGAGTTGTGGCGATATTCGCTATGACCGCATCTTATTCAGATTTCTTACTACCTTATGTTGTATTACAAGATACTAAGATGCAGACAGCGATGGTCGCAATTTATAATTTAGGAACTACTAATACTGTAGATTCATCAGAATTTTTGATGTTACTTGTAATATCTATTATTCCTCAATTAATTTTATTTATGATATTCCAAAAACAGATTATGAATCAATCTGTTAATTCTGGAATGAAGGACTAGTTATGCAGAAAACTAAAAATTTATATTTAGAAGTTGATCCATATAAAATTATAGAAAAAGGATACCATAAAGATAGACATATGGTATCTGAATCAATATTCTCATTAGGAAATGAATACGCTGGAGTTAGAGCGTATTTTGATGAAGGCTATAGCGGTAAACACCTTCAAGGTTCATATTTTAATGGTATATATGAATATGCGTTAAGTGAAACTCCTAACGCATATAAAGGTATAGTTAAAAGAACTCATTTCACTATTAATTCAGTAAATTATTTTAAATGTAAGATTATATGTGGAAATGAAGTATTAGATTTAAATAAATCTCTTTTTAGCGATTTTTATAGAGAACTTGATATGAAATCAGGTTTATATAAAAGAAGCTTTATATGGAATAATACAAACGCAAATATCTATATTGAATTTAAAAGGTTATTAAATATGACATATTGTCATGAAGCAGTTCAAGAAATAACTTTTAAATCAGATAGAGACACTGATATTCATTTAGAATTATCTTTAGATTCTAATGTTTTACATTGGGGAAGCGATTGTTACTATAAGAGAGATAAAGAATTTAAAATAAATGATAAATATGGTATTTCTGTAGAAACTTTAACAACTAAACAAAAAGTAGTATCACTAATGTCTACTAATTTAAATCCATATTCTTATACAACTAGCGATAAAGAAATAACATTATTTTATAATCTTCATCTTGAAAATAATAAACCTACTATAGTTGATAGATATTGTATTAATCTAGTTGATAAATTTAATAAAATTTCTAGAGATGATATGATACTTAAAGCTTCTAAAGAATTAGATGATTTAAAGAATAAAGGCTTTTCTAAATCATTATTAGAGAATATAGAATATTATTCTAAATTATGGGATAGATCAGATATTGAAATAGGCGGTGATCCATACGCTCAACAAGGCATTAGATTCTCTATATTTAATCTAGAACAAACATATCATGGATATGAAGAAGATAATAATATTGGCGCAAAAGGATTAACTGGTGAAGCATATTCAGGCCACGCCTTCTGGGATAGCGAAACATATTGTCTTCCATATTATCTATTCAATAATAAACAAGCTTCTAGAAATCTTTTAATGTTTAGATATAATACATTAAATGAAGCTAAGGAAAGAGCTAAAGAATTAGATTCTGAAGGCGCATGTTTTCCTATCGCAACTAGAAATGGTAAAGAAGGATGCAACTTATGGCAGCACGCATCGCTTCAGCTTCAACCATCAACTGGTGTATTTTACGCTATATTCCATTATATGAATCTATATGATGATAAGGAATTCTTTATTAATTATGGCCTTGAAATGATTACAGAAATAGCGAAATTCTTATTATCTAGAGGTGAATATAATCAGGATAATACTAAATTCTCATTCTACGGGGTAATGGGACCTGATGAATTCCAAATGATGGTAAATCATAATACTTATACCAATTTTATGGCGAAAAAGGTTTTTGATTATCTAATTGATATAATTGATAATAAAAAATATGATACAAAAGAAGTATTTAATAAATGCGGATTTGATAAAGCTCATATTGAAAAACTAAAAGATGCGTCAAAGAAAATGGTTATCCTATATGATGATAAAACTAAACTATATGAACAACATGATGGTTTCTTTGATCTACCTCATATAGATGTAAATTCTATACCTGTAACTGATTTTCCATTATATTCTCATTGGACATACGATAGAATCTATAGAAATGATATGATTAAACAACCTGATGTTTTAATGTTTATGTTTTTATATTCACAAGACTTTTCTATAGAATGTAAGAAAGCTAATTATGAATATTATGAACCAAGAACTATTCATGAATCATCATTATCTCCATCGATTCATTCAATTTTCGCTGCTGAATTAGGAAAAGATGAAGATGCGTCTAAATATTTTGGCTTCGCAACTAGATTAGATCTAGATGATTATAATAGAAATACATCTGAAGGAATTCACACAACATCCATCGCTGCAGCATGGATGAATATTGTATATGGCTTTGGAGGACTTAGGTCAGATAAATCTAAACTAGTACTAAATCCTAAAATTTTAAATGAATGGGATTATTATTCGTTTAAAATTAATTATAAAAATAGTAATATAAAAGTAAGGGTTGATAAAAAGGAAGTCACTATTACAAATAGTGGAGAACCTGTCACTCTAAACGTATATGGAAAGGATGTCTTGATTAAAGACAAAGTTGTATTTAAGTATGGACAAGTTTAAACTGGTTAGATCTAATTTTGATAAAGATAATGTTGTTTCTTATGGAAATATGTTTTTAATAGGAAATGGCCATTTGGGATATAGAGGAACTTTAGAAGAATTTAATAAATCAGAAATGGTTGGATTAAATGTGGTTGGATTATATGATAGATATAAAAAGTTATGGAGAGAATCTATCAATATGCCTAATCCATTTAAAGTTATACTATCAAATGATAGTTATCTTTATTCTGTTTTAGAAAATAAACCTATTGAACATAGTCAATCACTTGATTTAAAACACGCAGTATTTAGTAGACATACTGAATATGAAGAAATAATTATAGATTCTGAAAGATTTATACCTATAACTAAACAGAATTTACTTTTATTTAAATATACTATTACAGCGAAATGTGATACTAAATTTCATGTAAGTTTAGGAACTGATGATGATATATATGAAATAAATGGCCCTCACTTTAAAAGTAAGAAAATTCTTCATAGAGGAAGAAAAATAGAATTCAGAGGAAAGACTAACGAACAAAAAAATGTTAGTGAAGTAAACCAATATTATTTCAATAATCAAGATTTTGAATACGATAATGGTATGTTTGATTTTGATGTAGAATTAAAGCAAAATGAAACATATGAAATAATTTGTTATTCAACAATCTTAGAGAATGAGAATGATGAAGCACAAAATTATACTTTAGCTCAATATAAAAAGATTAAAGATTTACACTTTAAAGACTTAGAATCTAGATGGGATAAAGCATATATTGAAATTGGTGGAAATGATGAAGTGCAGTTCTATTCAAATTATTCAATATATCATCTTTTGATTCTCGGAAATGAAAATTATGAAACATCTATCCCCGCAAGAGGCGTATCAGGAGAGGTATATAAAGGCGCTATATTCTGGGATAGTGAAATATTCTTAGTTCCATTCTTTACATTAACTAATCCTAAAATTGCGAGGAGTTTACTTAAATATAGAATTAACACTTTATCTGGCGCAATGGCTAAAGCGAGAGAATTTGGCTATGATGGCGCATTTTATGCGTGGGAAAGCCAGGATACTGGACTCGAAGCTTGTAGTAAATATAATGTTACAGATCCTGAAACTGGCAACCCAATTAGAACTTATTTTAATGAAAAACAAATTCATATCTGTGCAGATATAGTATATGCATTCTCTAATTATGTAGAAATAACTAAAGATTATTCTATTCTTGAAGAAGGTGGACTTGATGTGATGATTCAAGTTTCTAAATTCTTTATTTCATACGCTAAATTAGTTATGGGTAAATATAGATTTATAGATTGTATTGGCCCAGATGAATACCATGAAAGAGTCGACGATGAAGCATTCACATCTTATATGGCAAAATTCGCGATTAATGAATGTATAAAACATTTAGATGAAGGGCTTCAAAAAGAATCATTTAAAGAATTTGTTGATCATTTATTTGTTCCACTACCAAATGAATCTAAATTAATTGAACAATTTAGAGGATATTTTAAAAAAGAAGATGTAGATGTAGATACAGTTAGATCTAGACTTGTTCATGAAAATGATTATTGGGGATCAAAAAATGGTGTCGCAACTCCAACAAGAGTAATCAAACAAGCAGATGTTATCGCATTATTAGTATTATTGAATAAAGAATTTGATAAAGAAACAATGAAAGCTAACTTTGATTTCTATTATCCATATACTGAACATGGT
>CALCVH010000049.1 GCA_937907585.1 uncultured Bacillota bacterium
ATACGATATGTTTATTAAAAGCGCATCTATTGATTTATCTAAGGATCAAAAGATGTGGGCTGGAGGAATCTACATTGGTGGTACTCACCCAGCATCTAATGCGGGAAGCTATTTATCTATAATATTTGGTTTTGCGGGATTAAGATTTAATGAGGATTCATTCACGCTTAGCCCTAACTTGCCAGATGATATTGAATCATTAAAATTTAAGTTTATATTTAATAATAAAGTCCAAAACGTTTGTATTAATAAAGATAATTCTTATTCTATCAAGGAGGAGAATTTATGATCAAAGGCATCATTTTTGATATGGATGGTGTTCTAACATTTACTGATAAATATCATTATATATGTTGGAAGAAAATCGCTGATCAAGAAAACATTTATTTTGATGAAGAAATAAATAATAGATTAAGAGGAGTATCTCGAATGGACTCTCTTAATATTATTCTTGAAAAAGCAAATAAAGAATATTCGCTAGAAGAAAAAACAAAACTAGCAGAATTAAAGAATAGTTATTATGTTGAATGTTTAAATGAACTTAAACCAACTGATATTAGTGATGAAGTACGAAATACATTAATTAACTTAAGAGAACTAGGTATTAAACTCGCTATCGCATCATCATCAAAAAATGCAAAATTGATTGCGGAAAAATTAAATATTACATCACTATTTGATTTTATTGTTGATGGGAATATGATTTCTAAATCAAAACCAGATCCTGAAGTATTTATTAAAGCTGCGGATATGATCAATCTAAATCCATCCGATTGTTTTGTAGTAGAAGATGCTAAATCTGGAATAACTGCAGCATATAATGGCGGATTTAAAACTGTCGGATTTGGAAAAGATGTAAAAGATTTTGATCTAGCAAAATATCATATCGATAGTTTAACAGAATTATTAAATCTTATTGAAGATAATGAAAATATAGATACAAATGCTAAACCAGTAATTTCTTTATCGCATATTAAGAAAGTTTACCCTGGAAACGTTTGCGCAGTTAAAGATTTTTCTCTTGATATTTACGATGGTGAATTCGTTGTCTTTGTAGGTCCATCAGGATGTGGTAAATCAACAGTACTTAGAATGATTGCGGGTCTAGAAGAAATCACTGATGGTGAATTATATATAGATTCAAAAAATATGACTGATGCGGAACCAAAAGAAAGAAATATCGCTATGGTATTTCAAAACTACGCTTTATATCCTCATTTGTCTGTAAGAAAGAATATTGGATTCCCATTATATATGGAAGATATTCCATTCTCTAAATGGTTTAATTTCAAATATAGAAAAGAAAGAAAAGCGGAAATTGATGCGTTAGTTGAAGAAGTAGCATCTAAAATTGAATTATCACCATATCTTGATAGAAAACCTAAAAATCTATCTGGTGGACAACGTCAAAGAGTAGCGCTTGGTAGAGCGATTATCCGTAATCCTAAAGCGTTTTTACTCGATGAACCTTTATCTAACTTAGACGCTAAAATGAGAGCAGGAATGCGTACAGAAATCAGTAAGCTTCATGAACAACTAAAAGCGATATTTATCTATGTAACACATGATCAGATTGAAGCAATGACTATGGGTTCAAAGATAGTAGTATTAAAAGATGGAATTATTCAACAAATTGGTACTCCAAAAGAAGTGTTTATGAATCCTAAAAATAAATTTGTCGCAGGATTTATAGGTACTCCACAAATGAACTTTTTTGATTGTACATTAAATAAAGATTCAATCACTTTAAAGAATGGAACAGAACTAAAATTGCCTAAATCATTATTTGATAGAATTGATGATAAATATATTTCTAAAGA
>CALCVH010000050.1 GCA_937907585.1 uncultured Bacillota bacterium
AGATACAACTTGCATACCATCATAATTTACAACTATTGAATAAACCATTAAATATGCTATTGCAGTTAATTTTTCATACTCACTAGCATTAGCCCATATTGTTTGAAAATTACTTTCATTTATTGTGATACCCATACCCTGTGATAAAAAGTTGCAATATTCATCAAACTGATATGTCATAAATGTTATAGGTGCACCAAACAATAATCCGTTTTCTTCAATAACTTTTAAAGCTGTGCCATTACCACTACCACCACTAGATGAGCCACTAGGTATTGCGTAGGTTTCATTTCCTATTGTTATGCTAGTCCAATTTGCGCCATCATTTGTGCCACTTACTGTTGTTCCGCCTGAACCACCACTAAATTGTTCATCTTGAATGTTAATAGTATAACTATAGCCTAAATTATCACTTGATACATCTTCTATTGTTAGTTTCATAAATTCTACACCACTTAAACCACAAAAATATGTATATACAGTATTATTGTGAGAGTTAGGTGTAAAATACATTGAAGGTGAGCTTGAACCTGATATTGCAGTCATTAAAGTTGAACTGAAATATAAAGGTTGTTTAAAGTCTTGTATAGCTGCAATAATATCATTACTAAAATTAACCTGGTATTTTGAGCCATCGACATTTACAATTGTAAAATCAGTTAGCTTAACTTCATAAACACCGCTTAAATTGCCTAATGCTTGTTCTACGGCAGCAAAGTTATTTATTTGTTGTCCGTTTTTAATACCATTAATACTGTTTTGGTTTGTAGTAATTTGATTTAATAAGGCTTCAGTAATAAACTTATGTGTTCTTCCTTCATCATCAACATCATCCGAACTTAATTTGTTGTTTGAATTAATCTTGTCTTGCTTTGATGTAGCTAAACCATCAATTAATCCTTTTAAGATATAACCTTGATTTGCACTTAAAGGTTTATTAGAAATAGCACTTGTTAAACCATCTACAATATCAGCAACATTCACTTTAGAAGTTGTAATATTTTCGATTAATGTTTTATTACTCTTAATATATGAAACTATCTCTTGTATTGTATCTAAATCAGTATCATTTGATTGTAATACTGCTTGAATACCATCTATTAAATCTTTAAGGACTTTTCCTTGATAAGCTGATAAAGGCGCTGTAGTTGAAATATCATCTAATCTATTTCTTACTTCGCTAGCATCTATTTTTTCATCTAATGCACTTTGAGTAGCCATAGAAATAGGCTTATCAATATCGCTTGTATTATCTACATTGCCTAAACCTAGACTTTGTTTAGTAATTGAACCGACTGCTGAATTTACATAATCCTTTGTAGCAACATTTTCGACAATACCTTCTAAAGTTTCTAATCTTAAAGTGATATTTGAAATAGAACCATTAATGTTTTCTACATTTGTTTGTAGGTTCGAAATAGCCGTATTTATATTGGTAATGACTGTTTCATCAACTACATCACTAAACTTGTTTAAAATGGCATATAACACGGCTATACGCTTATCTATGATAGACACTGCACCTTTATCTTTATCGGCTACTGTATTTAGTAGTCTAGTTTTTAATTCATCAGCTTTATTTGTGACAACACTAGGTAAGGGCATAATAGAAATTGATTTAATGCTATTTAATTCATCTACTGTGACTGCATTTAGCTTTGATACTAATTGCTTAATTGTTTCATTGCCTGTTATTCCTAGTTCAGTAATTAATTGTGCTATGGTTTTCATTCTATTTTACCCCCTTGTTGTTTCTACTATACATATATCTAATTGCTAGTTGAGATATTGAACTATCGTAGAAATTGTCATTATACATTCTTATTTGTAAATATTCGAAGTGCTTAATCTTTTTTGTTGCACTGTAGGATCTACCAAAAGCCTCACCTCTAAAATCTACATTTCCAAAGTCAATATTTTCAAAATTGAATCCTTTAGATGCAAAGCTAGTGTTATAGTAAACATCCCTTAATACTGCTTTATAATTCTCATTTACAAAGTCGCCTGTCTTTCTCATTATTCTATAACCAACACTTGTATAACCACCACGCCTTGTTTCAGGTGTAAAGTGAATACTTCTTGTTGATTTTAATACATCTATACTATTGAAATTAGTAAACTTACTACACCATACGCTGAATACAGGCATTTTAATAACAAATACAGCTTCATAAGTATTTACCTTATCCATTTCATCATAGAAATTAACAGGTATATCAAATAGTGTGAAATCTATTAGTCTAGGTTTTGCTGTTCCGAAAACTTCGCCATATTTATCACACCAACCCTTGCCAATAACATACTCATAATCTAAAACATTAAATTCATTATCTTCTATATGATACATTGTATTAATTTTTAGTTCTTGTCCTGAAATATCTATTAATACATTTCTACTTTGGTCTTGTGAACCTATAGAATAACCTATAGTATCTAATTCAAGTGGAACAGTATATGTTATTGTATTATCACTTTCATATTCAATATCAAGACTTTCATTAGCTTTATATTTATATTTAACATAAATGCTTCCATCACCATCATTATAAGCAGGATTGTTGATATAAAGTGGTAGATTATTTGAAATCATTTTAGTTATAAAATCTAAATGTTCTTTTTGTTGATTTGTGCCTATTGTGAATATTAATTTTATTCCTCCTGTCATTAAATCAATACGCCAATTGAAACCTGAATCTACTAAATCCATATAAACGGATCTAGTGAATTTTAATGATACATAGTCTTTAATTAACTTTGACATTACGCCTAAATCTCGTTTATCTAAATATGAATTAAAATTCCACATACTATATAATTTACCCCAAGTTTCGCTTGTAGGTGATACTATCATACCTTCATAAGAATAATCAAAAGCTAATTCAGTATCTACTAATTGTTCGGCAAACTTTGCCGAATTAGTTTTATATTCTATAACATCATAGAATTGTCCTTCATTGAATTTATACATATTAAAGTATTTATCAATAAATAATAATTCATCATCGTATGAGAAGAAACTAAATACAGGAATATTATCCAAGCACCACCATTCATATTGCAATTCGCTATTAATGAATGAGTATCTATTTTTATCAGCTACATATACTCTCATTTCGCCTTCTTTATTCTCTCTAGCTACATATAACCTATCTTTATAAACTATAATTGATGAATTATCTATATTAGTTCCTAAATCATTACGTATATAATATGATAGTTCTTTACTAGAATAAGACTGACTAGAAGTTGTATTATTTAAGTTCAAATAATAAACGCCATAAGTTGTATTGAATATTAATTTATTGTCATACAAGCAAAATTTAGTATCTTTATTTAATGATTTAATTAACAAACCACTTGAAATTACCTTATAGATTTCTTCACTCTTTAAGTAGTCATAATTGACTTGTGTTTCATTAATATAATCATAAACCTGGTATTGTTCTACTGTTGTATTAATTCTTCCTGTTCTAATAAATACGTTTGTAGCATCCTTATCATCTTTAAAAATAGCCATAGAACCATCATTTAATATTTGATAGCCTATAATATCACTTGCGCTAGATCCAATAGCTGTATATGTTGTATCGCCAAAGTATGTATAATCAGGCTTGCCATTAGAATCTAATGTATGATAATCTACATTTTTATTAGATACAAATATTCTATCAGCTGAATTATTTACGCCGTAAGTTATACCATTACTACAATTAAATATTTCGCTTGAATTATCAAAGCCTTTATTAAATTTAACTTTTAATTTAACTGTCGCATAATCACCTTTTACTTCAGCTACATCAGGGTATGAATAAATTGGCTGATTGTTTTGCATTGCTACTACAGTTTTTTCAGGAATATCATAATATTTAGTTGTTGTTCCACCTGCCGTATGTGTATCCATAGAAAGTGTCACAATTCCTCCATCCATAGCGGCTGATATTTTGAAACCTGTATTACCGTTTAAACTTGATGTATCAGTTAATCTTATATCAAATGAACTTGACACTAATGTAGCGCTTTCCATTAATGTTTGAATATCATAACTAGGATTTTCAATCTCCCAATCAGTAATTTGATTATTTGTTCTAATTGCCTTAAATGTCACAAAGAACTCTAAATAAAAGTATGGACTTAACATATTTAATTGCTCATAATCAATACTCTTACTTGTTGAACCTTTAGGTTGATAATTTAATGCTAATGTAGGAATATAAGGTCGAACGCCAATACCTAGTGCTTCATATTCAGGAGCATTATTATTATGCACATTAAAATTGTGTTGGCTTGTTTCAGTGATTCCTATTCCATCTCTTAATTTGTTAATGTAAAAATTACCAAGTGAATATACTCCGATTACATAATAATCATTAAACACAAAGGCATATATTTTATCATCTATAATAAAAATTGGTGTTGTTTCGCATTTATATCCGTGCGGTGTTCTACCTAAATTCAACCAATTTTCATCATATTGAGCCCTTAAGCTCAAATCACTCTTATTGTAAATCTTTATATATGTTTTATATATACCTTCTTCTATTTTTCTACCAATAAATACTAATAAGTAATCTTTATACTCAACAACTCTAAACTCATTTGTTGTATCTTCAATTGTATATGTTTGATTATTATATGTGACATCGCCAACATCGAAGATACTCATTACCTTATCATAGCCATATCTTTTAGCTAAAGTCTTTCCTTCAGGAAGATAATTAGACATTTCAATTGCTCTTGAATCATCTACTTTTGTAGGTGTTGTAGTATAATCCACGCCGTTAAAATCATTTACTTGGTATAAATCAAATGTAGTTTCATTTAAGTTTGAAGTGTTAAATTTAACAGCTGACATACTAATCACCACCATTACCATTATTATTATTTTCTTCAACATACCTAACATAAGTATCTATTCCACCATAACCTTCACTATCATTATTATTTTCTTTATAGCCATATCTATCACCATAATCTATTCCTATTAGCTCATCTTGATAATTTTGAGTTTGTGCATCATTCTTACATTGAGCTAAATAAGCCTCAAAATAGTTTTTATTATTATTGGCTAAAGCTGCAAAATCTTCCATTTTTAGCTCACTATAAACCATATACTTAATGTTTATTGCCATTTCATCAGGAATATTTACATATACCTCACCTAAATTATCATCTACTACCTTTAAATAAGCTAAATCTACATCATATATATCTTGGCTATTATCTCTATAGTTATCTAAATACATAACATTAGGGAAGTAAACTGCAAAGTATGTATAATTGCTATTAAAGTTTGTGATAATTAATTTAGAACCAATTAACACATAAGGAACATTATGAACGATTTTATAATTGCTATCTAAAGCATAAACCTCTTTAATTTTCTTAAATATTTTTTCTTTAACATTAAGTATTCTTTCGGAGTTATCTTCATCATTTTTTACAGTTATTCTTGTAAATTCTAGTTTTGTCATCTTGTTCTTTAACTCTATCTCTTGAATAGGTAGAATTAAGCTCGAAGTATATCTAGCAATTGCACTGTAAATTGGCGATTCAATGTTTTTAATATACTCACCGAATACATCGTTATTAATTAAATCTTCAACATCATACTCGCTGCTATTAATTTCAGCATCACTCTCTAGGTATTGTAAACTTAATGCTATTAATTGTTTTAATTTCATTTCTTAATAACTCCTTTTTATAAAAATAAGGGCAAGGGCAAATAATTACACCCTTACCCTTTTCAATTAGTTTTCAGGATCTCTAAATACTACTAGCTCTTTATTACGCTTGTTAGCCTTTCTTGCTAGTGCTGAACACTCTCTATAAATGTCTTTTACAATTGGTTCTACTTGAACTTCCTTGTCTTTAGGAATAGCAATTCGCTTTCCTTGAACAAACATTTCATATTGAGTATCATTAGGATTCTTATCATCTAGTTGAATTTCGAAATTTACTCTTTCTTTATTGTATGCCATTATTAATACCTCCTCACTTTATTTAATGGCTAGGAATTACCATTTTGAACAGGGTCAGTCTTACCATCTACATTTGTATCATCAGTGAAGATAGTAGAATTTACACCGTTCTTAATAGTTTTCTTGTTTCCTGCTGCAACTGCAACTGACTTACCATCATTGCCACGCTTACCTGTCACGCCGCCTGAATAGTTAGCTCTTGAAGTTTCATCGAATGGTTCAGCAACTGCAATATCGCTCTCACATTCATAAACCATTACTGCTTCAGCATATAGAACGAATGATGCCCAACCCATCATCTTCCAACCAACTGAACCAATTTGGTTTAATGGGTTCTCTCTTGCGCCACCTGCTGTTGTAGGTTTAACAATTGTCTTTGGTTTACCATATCCTGATAACTTAACAGTTTTAAGACCACGCTCACCTTGGAATCTACCTAAAATAACGCAACCGTGAATGTTATTACCATCAGCACCTACAATTGCATTTCCATTAATGTCCTTGATTTCTCCTAAAGCATCTTCAGTGAAGAACTTGAAGCCTAGGAATGAACCAATTGAGCCATCCTTTAAGTCAACTGTATTTTGCTTGAAACCTTGCATTTCTAGGAATGTATATTTTGAGCCTTCAACTGTCTTTGTAATATCATACATTGTTTGTTCTACTTCAGGTGATACTAATACATAGTAGAAACCATCAGCGAAAGGTTTAACCTTCATTCTCTTTAATTTAGTTCTAATCTTTCTAAAATCATCAATTTGTAATGGCTTAACTAAAGCACGTGTTCCTGCTAATGTTGCGGCAGGAGTGGCTACACCTGCGAACCATCTATTTGGTGATGAATACATAACATCACGAACTTTATATTGGAACTTTTCACCAACTGATAAACCTTGATGCTTTTGTAATCTAGCTAGTGTGCCTTTACCATTCTTTGAATATACATCTACCTTATCAGTAAATGTTGCATATCCACCGTAATCAGCTAATGTGAACTTGAATTGAATCTTGCCCATTGGAGCATCTTCAGGTGGAACTACACCTTCTTGTAATTCATTGATATTAGCATCATACTTTGTGAATTTTTCAATAGCGAAGTCTTGTCCTTCGTTAGTGTTTACATTAATAGCTTCGGAATACTTCTTTTCGAATGTATATTCCTCATAAATTGCTTCAGCAATTGTTCTATCTAACACTTCATAAGTTTCATCTTCTAGGTCTTTATAACCTGCATAAGTTGTAGTGTTAGGTGACTTTAAATCAATTGGATCATTTCCTGAATATTCAGTTTTAGTAGCAAATAATTGTAAGTTTAAATTTTTCTTCTTCATTTGTTTTCTCCTTTTCTATTTTCTAATGTATTCTTACTCCATATTCTTTTTCTAAATATGAATTAAATTCTTCACTAGACATATCATTAACTGACTTTTTAGGAGAAGGAGAGCCTTTACCCATACTTCCAGGACTAGATTTTCTTCTAGCATCCTTTTCTAACGCTTTTTCTTGGCTTTCTTGTTCTATATATTTCTCGATAGACATATAGTTTTCGATAGCCTCTAGCAGTGGAGCTTTGCTATTTAAAGCGCTACTAAACATTTTCTTGAAGTTTTCATTTTGTAAATATTTGGCTGCTGTTCCTTCACCATACTTTTTATCAACTTCGCTGATATTGTCTTGTG
>CALCVH010000051.1 GCA_937907585.1 uncultured Bacillota bacterium
ATGAATATGTACTTAAAATATATGATAAAGATGGATATCATGAATATTATGATTATTCTATCGCTGATACATTTAAATATAAATGGGATATCATTACTTTACAACAAGCATCTTATGAATCAGGCGATAAAAATAAATTTGTCGATTTGAATACTGGTATAGGATATGTTAATCTAATTCATGATTATTATATGAAACATTATGATAATTTAAATGAAATAAAATGGTATTACCATGCGACATGGAGTTATGATATCGATTTCAAAGGTGATACATTTAAATTCTATGATTATTCTCAAGAAAAAATGGAAAGAGGCATGTTAGATGCGCTCAATAAGCATATTCTATATAATCCAATATTCACAGGTGTTATACCTAATTTCTATTCTATAAAAGAATTAAGAGAAAAATATAATATTAATCCTTATAGAGATGGATTCCATCTATCTTATGGAATTGGACGTTTCACCGCAGCTTTTACAGCTTGTATGACTATTTTAGGTAAAGTTCCTCATAGACCTAAAATAGAATATGATGAAGTATCGGCTCAAGATAAAAGAATCGCTAAACATATTTGTGAATACATATTTAACAATAAAGATGATTTATATATAATCTAATGAATATAAGTTTCATTTATATATTAGTATTTGATTTATTAAAGCAAATAAAAAAGGAATAGAAGAGGTATTAAAACGCAGAAAATAATACTCTTTAGACATGGTAAAACAATAGCGAATGTTAAAAAAATATGCTCAGGTATTAGTGTTTTAAGTTTAACTGATGAAGGAAGAAATCAAATTATTAATCTAAAAAATATTCATTTATTGATGATTCATATGAACTCTATTCATCTAACCTTAAAAGAGCTTATGAAACTCTAGAATTATTATTCCCAAATAGAAGTTATACAAAAGTAGATGATTTTAAAGAAATGAATTTTGGTGATTTCGAATTAAAATCATATGAAGAATTAAAAAATGACAAAGACTATCAATTCTTTATAAGTGATATCTATAATAATAAATGTAAAAATGGCGAATCTTTTATAGATTACAGAACTAGAGTTGTTAGTGCATTTAATACTATTTTAGATAATTCTAATAAGAATATCGTTATTGTTACTCATGGTGGAACTATATTCTATATTCTAAATAATCTATTTAAAGAAGATAAGAATATATATGATCTTCAAATAGATAATGGATAAAGTATTATTATTATTAATGATAATAATGAATTGTCATATGAAGTAAATTGAAAGTAATTTATAATTGACAAATAATAATAAATTATAGGGAGAAATTATATTTATGAGAGTAAAATTTTTATTTATAGCATTGTCTCTACTATTTGTATTAGTTGGATGTGATCAATCTACTCAAATTAACTCTAATGAATCTAAAAATACTAATTATATTGTAACAGAATCAAATCAAAAAATGCTTAATATTGTATTTGACTCTGATGGAGGAAGTGAAGTCAGTAGCCAACAAGTTGAAAAAGGAACTAATATTGTAAGACCTGAAAATCCTACAAAATTAGGATATACATTCGACGGTTGGTATGTTGGAGATGAAAAATGGAGTTTTATCGGAAACATTGCGACTATTGATTTAACGCTAAAGGCTAAATGGATACCAAATCAATATACACTAACTTTAAAATATAATGATGGTGTAACCGAAGATTCTATTTTGACATATGATTATAATAGTAAAATTAGAATACAAAATCCAAGAAGAACTGGATATACATTTGGTGGATGGGATAATGAATTGCCATCAACTATGCCTGCTGAAGATGTTGTACTAAGTGCATCATGGACTATTAATAAATATACATTGACAATTAAGTATAATGATGAGCTAAGAGATGACTTAGTTTTGACATATGATTATAATGAACCAATTGAAGCGATAGAAAATCCAAAAAGAGTTGGATATTCATTTTCTATGTGGGATACTGTAATTCCTTCTAATATGCCAAGCAAAAACCTAACAATAACAGCTTATTGGAGTGCTAACGATAATACAGAATATACTATTAATCATTATAAACAAAATATAGAAAATGATGAATATACATTAGCTGAAAGTCAAAAAATGTATAGAACAAGCGATACTTTTGATATTGCATCTACAAAAACGTTTGGTGGCTTCACTGCTCCTGAAAATATCGAAGTATTTGTTAAAGCTGATGGAAGTGCATCTGTTGACTATTATTATACAAGAAATACATATTCACTTAAAATTATTGGCAATAATGGAAATGTCTATGATTATGTAGTTAAATATGGCGCAAATCTTAATTCTTATTTAAATAATATTACAAAATATGATTATGCAATTGATGGATTATATTATGATGGAAATCTATTAGATTTATTTGAGAATTCAACTATGCCATATAATAATCTTGTTTTATATGTAAAATGGAATAAAGAAGAAAATACATCAAGTTTCAATTATGAATTGGATGGAAATAATATCGTTATTACGTACTTTAAAGGTAGTGAATCAAATTCGATTATTATTCCTAGCTATATAGGTGGTTATCCTGTAACTCAATTATATGATTTTTCATTCTCAGGTAAGTCAAATATAATTTCAATTACTATTCCTGAAAGCGTAACAAATATAGGAAAACGTGCGTTCTATAACTGTTCATCTCTACAATCAATAACTATTCCAAATAGCACATTAACTATAGGCGATTATGCATTTGAAAATTGTACATCTCTACAATCAATAACTATTCCAAATAATAATACTAAATTAGGTCTATATGTTTTTAACAAATGTTATTCTCTTGAAAATATTAATTACGATGATAAGCAAGGTCCTACAATATCTGGCAATTTAGACCAAGTTTTTGTAGTACCAAGAGATAAAAAAGATCTAATTTTACAATTTATTAAAGAAATGTCTGATTTTTCAGCAATAGATAATATAGATGGAGACGTTACTAATAAGTGCTATGTAGATACAGATAGCATAGATTGGACTTCGAAAGAAGAACAAACCATTAAGTTATGCGTAAAAGATAACGCAGAAAATTTAACAGAAGTTCAA
>CALCVH010000052.1 GCA_937907585.1 uncultured Bacillota bacterium
TAATTATTTTAATAGATTGATAAATTATACATATTTTATAAAAATAAAATGCAATACTCGTTTAACGCTATATATAATCTACTTTTAAGAGAATTTATTAATCTAAATTTTATTATAATTTTAAAATTACAAATTTGTCATATTTTACTATTTAATTTTTAATGTAAGTAAATAAGGAGGATTTATGCTTAATCAATTTTTAATTATGGGTAGACTTGCAGATAACCCAAAAGAAACTGTAACACCAAATAATAACAAAGTAGTTTCTATTGTAGTAGCTTGTCAGAAAGAATTTAGAAACCAAGATGGTACCTATGAAACAGACTTTTTCAGGATTGAATTCTGGAAAGGATTAGCTGATGTAGCTCTTAAAAATCTTAGAAAAGGACAACTTGTTTGTTTAAGAGCGAGACTTGAAAACAACAACTATACTAACAAAGAAGGAAGAAAGGTTTATGATGTTAGAATAGTGGGTGAAAGGTTCTTATATTTAGAATATTCTCAAAAGACAAAAATAATTGATGAACTCGAAGAAGAAATAATTGAAGAAAATGAATAATTAACATTTTATAATCCTTCTTTTATGATAAAATTATAAAAGGAGGATATATTTTTTATATGAAACAGTACCTTGATCTTATTAAGACAGTATTAGAAAAAGGTTCTACCAAAAGTGATAGAACTGGAACAGGCACTATCTCTTATTTCGGCTATCAAATGAGATTTGACCTGAGTGATGGATTCCCATTGGTTACTACTAAAAAAGTGTTCTTAAAAGGAATTATTCATGAATTATTATGGTTTATTAAAGGAGATACTAATATTAAATATCTTGTTGATAATGGTGTAAAAATTTGGAATGAATGGCCTTATAAAACATATAGTGAATCAAGTGAATTTAAAGGTGAAACTTTAGATGAATTTGTTGAAAAAATCAAAAATGATGATGAATTTGCGAAGAAATGGGGAAATTTAGGCCCTGTTTATGGTAAACAGTGGAGAAACTTTAATGGTGTTGACCAATTAGGAAATATTATTGAAGAAATAAAGAAGAATCCAGATTCAAGAAGATTGATTGTATCAAGCTGGAATCCTGTAGATATTCCATCTATGGCTTTACCACCTTGTCATTCTTTATATCAATTCTATGTCAATGATGGTAAACTAAGCCTACAATTATATCAAAGAAGTGGAGATATATTCTTAGGAGTTCCATTTAATATCGCAAGCTATTCATTATTATTAATGATTGTTGCGGATGTATGTGGATTAAAACCTGGTACATTCGTACACACTATTGGTGATGCGCATATTTATTCAAATCATATTGATCAAGTTAAACTTCAATTATCAAGAGAGCCTTATCCACTACCACAAATGATAATTAAGAATCATCATGACAATATTGAAGATTATGTATATGAAGACTTTGAACTTGTAAATTATCAGTGCCATCCAAGAATTAAAGGAGAAGTTGCGGTTTAATGTATAGTTGTATATTCGCAATAGATAGAAATAATTTATTTGGTAAAGATAATGGTCTTCCATGGCACTATAAAGAAGACTTACAATACTTTAAGAAAATGACTTATATGAAAAAAGTAATAATGGGAGAAGAAACATATAAGTCTATCACATCTAGAAATGGTAAACCTTTACCTGATAGAATTAATGTTATCGCTACATTAACTGATTTCACTGCTCCTGGTGCTGAAGTTACACATGATATATTTGGATATCTAGAAGAACATAAAGATGAAGATATGTTTGTTATAGGTGGAAAAAGAATATTAGAAATGACATATAAAAATGCTGATTATCTATATATTACCTATATTGATGCTGATCATGATGGAAATGTATATTTACACTTAGATTTATCTAATTTTGAATTAGTTAATGAAGAAGTATCTGATGTATTACATTTTAGAAAATATAGGAGAATTAAATAGATGTTTCAATTTTTAGATACTATGCACTTTGAATTCGATATTAAAATTGTCGAATTCTTTAATAAACTTACTGATATTAAATTCTTTGAAATATTATTTAAAGGTATTTCATTATTAGGTACTGAAACTGTATTTATTGTATTAATTGGACTTACTTATTGGGCAATAGATAAAAAGTTAGCTAAAGATGTAGCTTTACCTGCGTTCTTTGGATTAATACTTGGAAATGTAGTAAAGGGGTTTGTAAAAAGACTAAGACCATTCCAACAATCTCCATCAACTATTACTTGTAGAGATTCATCTATTCTCGCAACTGATTCAAATGGTAACTTTATAATGGAAGATGCTGGATATTATAAAACATCTTCATCATCATTCCCATCAGGTCACTCAATTGGAGCAAGTGGTCTTTATAATGGTTATGCACTAAACTTAAAAAAGTATAAAGTATTTTGGATTATTTCTACAGTTTTATGTTTATTAGTTATGTTATCAAGATTAGCTCTTGGTGTTCATTTTTTAACTGATGTATTAACTGGTTATGCATTAGGATTATGTTTTATATTAGCTTATAACTATGTTATTACTAAAGTAAATAGAGATATATTTGATTTATCATTATTAATATTCTTTGGATTATTAACAATAGGATCTATTTGGTTCAGTGATAAACCAAAAGACATCTTTAGTATGTATGGAGCTGTTTTAGGCTTATTTATTGGTGTTAAATTAGAAAACAAATATGTAAACTTTAAGATGACTAAAATAGTATGGAAAACGATCTTAAGATTCGTTATTGGCTTAGTTTTATTATTCGCTATAAAAGAATTATTAAAGATGACATATAAATATTTCGTTGACAGCAATACTATTTTATATTGTTTCTTAGATTTAATTAGATATACTATTTTATTAATCTGTGCAGCTTATGTCTATCCTCTAATATTTAATAAACTATCATTCTTAAATGATAAAGAAAATACTGATGAATTGGAAGAAAAACCAGTAGAGGCATAAACATGAGAGTTATAGATATAATAGAAAAAACTAAAAATAAAATAGAATTAACAGAAGAAGAAATAACTTGGTTTATAGATGAATATGTAAAAGGAAATATACCAGATTATCAAGTATCGGCTTGGTTAATGGCGGTTAATTTCAATTCTTTAACTAAGAAAGAAACATATTATCTAACTAAAGCTATGCTTAATTCTGGAGATAAAATAGATTTATCAAGTATTAAAGGTATTAAGGTTGATAAACATTCTACAGGTGGAGTTGGAGATAAAGCATCTTTAGTAGTTGGACCATTAGCAGCTGCATGTGGATGTGTAATGGCTAAATTATCTGGCAGAGGTTTAGGCCATACTGGTGGAACTCTTGATAAACTTGAATCTATTCCTGGAGTTACAATTTCTCTATCAGAAGAAAGATTCTTAAATCAAGTTAACACTGTTCATCTAGCAATAGCTGGACAAACTCAAAATTTAGTTCCTGCAGATAAGAAATTATATGCATTAAGAGATGTTACTGGGACAATTAAATCAATACCATTAATCGCATCATCTATAATGAGTAAAAAACTCGCTAGTGGTGCTGATGTTATATGTTTAGATGTTAAATTTGGCTCTGGAGCATTCATGAAAACTACAGATGAAGCTATAGAATTATCTAATGAAATGATATCTTTAGCTAATCAAGCTGGTAAAAAAGCAGTATGCTTTATTACAGATATGGAATCTCCTTTAGGTAAAGCAATAGGTAATAGACTTGAAGTACTAGAAGCAATAAACTGTTTAAAAGGAAAAGGGCCTAAAGATTTAGAGAATATTTGTACAGAAATCGTTTCTTATATGGTTTTTGTTTCTGGTATTAGAAACAGTAAGGAAGAAGCTAAAAAGCTCGTATACGAGAAATTAAGAGATGGTTCTGGATATAATAAGTTCTTAGAATTCATTAACGCTCAAGGCGCGACAACAAATACATTTGATGAATCATTTGTTTCTTGTAAAGAAATAATTCCTCTATTATCAAAAAAAGAAGGTTATATAGCAAAAATAGATGCCTTAACTCTAGGTTTAGTATCTATGAGACTTGGAGCTGGTAGAGAAACAAAAGAAGATTCAATCGATCCAAATGTAGGAATAGTTTTAAATCATCAATGTAATGAATATGTTAAAGTTGGCGAACCATTATTATATATTTATAAAAATGATAAGTGGGATGAAAATATAATATCTGATTTATATAATGCATATTCATTTAGTGATAAACCAATTAAAGAATTTAAAACTATTTATAAAATAGTAGAATAATATTTCAATTATTTCAAATTCAAAAGAAAGAACGATTATTTGTTATTTTCGTTCTTTTTTTTATCTATTAATATATCAACTGCATCCAAGTAAGGTACTCTTATAGGAAATGATTCTTTTATAAGAATGCTTTTTTCTCTAAATTCTTCAATTGAAATAGATTTTCTTCCACCAGACTTATCTCTTTTATTAAATTCTAATAAATCTTTGATTTCTAATAAATATATTTCATTTAATCTATTAAATTCAACTAATATAAAGCCAATTCCTCCATGTTGATCAATACGTTCTAAATGATCTATTTGATGTTGGTAAATATTAGACATTGGGAAAGAAGTAGTTGAATTACATTGTTTAGCATCAAAGTCTATATAATATCCTCTATAGATACCATTATAGTCAGTTGTAGAAGGTATTTTATAATAAGCTTCTGTAATCTTTGCTTTAGATCTTTGTGGATAATCTACAGTAACGATTTGAACAGGAGTAGGTTTCTTATAAATAACCGCAATATTTCTATTAAGATATTGTTCATTTGATTCATTGATCAATTCTTCAAACTGCATTCCACGATTAGATACAGATATCTTTTGTGCTTTATATGGCGCTCTTTTTATAGGATAGTTATACATTTTGAATACCTCGAAATAATTATAAATTATAAATCAACAAATGAAAACGTTTTTTCCATTTTTTTAGGATTTTTTTTGATTGATTAACACAACTATATAGTATACAATAGAATTGAGTTTAAGACATTTTATACGGAAGGAGGATGTTTTAAAATGGCAAACATTAGATTTTTTGCGCTTGGTGGCCTAGGGGAAACAGGCAAAAACATGTATGTTTTAGAAGTCAATAGTAAGATATTTGTTTTAGACTGTGGCTCTTCAGCACCTATCGTTCAAGATTATGGATATGATTCGATCATTCCTGATGTATCATATCTTATCGAAAACAAAGAAAGAATCCAAGGTGTCTTTATATCCCATTTTAGACAAAAATCTTCCGGTGGTTTTATAAGAATATTTAAAGATTTAAAAGTTCCTTATTATGGTTCTAATTTTACTTTAACAGCGATAAAGAAAAGATATATCGATACAATGGAAGATCCAGAAGAAAAAGAAGGTTTAGATTTTAGAGTAATCAATACAACTGATACTGTTGAGTTTGATGATGTATCTGTTAGATGTTTTACTTTATCAAGTTGTACTCCTGATACTTTTGGTTACGCCTTTAAAGTTAATATCGCACCAGAAGGCGCTGAAAAACCTAATTATAAGAACTTTGTATACATGCCTGACTTCAACTTCGATCAGAATATAAAAGGTCATTTTAGAATAGATTTTAAAATGATTGATCATATCGCTTATGAAGGTGTAATAGCTTTATTTAGCCCTTCTACAGGCGCTCCTAATATTGGACATATTACAACAGATGGAAAGCTTAAACTTGCGTTAGAGAAGGTATTATCACATAAGGGAAGAACTTATATATTAATGGACGCTGAAAACGTTGCGGGTATAGTTCAAGTATTAGATGTTGTGAAAGCTAAAAATAGACAAACAACTATTATCGGCTCTAAAGCAAGAAACTCTGTCGAACTAGCGATGGAATTAGGATATACTCAAGAATATGGCGATTCATACATTACTAAATCAAAATTAAATGATGACATTAGAAATTCAGAAAACACAGTAATTATTCTAGCGGGTGAACAAATAGAAGAATATATGGCACTTGAGAGAATTGCGATGTTTGAAGACAAACACTATATTTTAAATCCAACTGATAATGTATTATTCCTTGTAGATACTCCTAAGAAGTATGAAAAGATGCTAGCGAGAAGTTGGGATAATATCGCAATGGATAATGCGAATTTAATTGAATTTGATAATAAACTAATGCCTGAATCATTATGTGGCGCTGAAGATTTAAAATTGCTATATAGTTTAATGTCTCCTAAATATATTATTCCAATTGAAGGCGATCATAGAATGGCTAAAGCCCAAGCAGATATCGCATTAGAATTTGGATATAATCCATCTAATGTAATTCAAATAGATAATGGAGATATAATTGAATTTAATAATGATGATTGTCTAGGAATTGTAGGAAAGATAGAAACTAATGATATTCTATTTGGATTTGAAACAGAACAAGATATAAATGACTATGTCGCAAGAGAAAGACAAGCATTAACTTCAGAAGGATTCATTGTTGTATCTGGATTAATCAACTTAAAAGAAAGAAAACAAGTAGGAGATGTTGAATTAACATTCTGTGGATTCTTACCTGAGTATGGACAAGAAGAAGTAAAAGAAATAATTAAGGAAAAATTCAAAGAAATAGTTAATTATCATCTTAAGTTAAAGAAAGTAGATTACAAAGAATTAAGACTTGATTTAAAAAATGAACTCTCTAAGTTGATAATGAGAGAAGCAAAGAAGAAACCAACATTAATACCTGTAATAATTGATATTTCATAAATGGGGCTAAATATGGCTCCATTTTTTTATGTATAAATGATACACTGGGGAATGTGATTATAAAAACCTATAAAATTTCAAGTTATTTATAATGATATTATTGTGATGATATATTGATATAAAGATATTGTTATTATGATGATTATATGAAGTACAAAATTGATGATTTTTGTTGAAAAATTAGATCATTTATTTATCTATATTGTATAAATATTAAGTGCTTATAAATCATTAGCAACATGATGCTTATATATCTATTAATAGATGTATTATTAAAAGATAATTATTTTATATATATAGAATCGTTTTCGTCATAAATAAATTTTTATAGCTGGTTTTATTATTAGATTGCTCATGATTCTCAATCAGCAATACAAGTTCATCATAACTCTCAAATTTTAAAAGATGTTCAAACAACAGTAAGTTATCTTCCTAAAATTATCCATATTATAAAGTGCCAAAATGTGTCAAATCTTTATAACTCTATAATTCTTCGTTAACGTATAGTAATTAAAGAATTCGTCTAACCAGAACATATATGATTCGTATTAGTTTTTTAGTAGAAGGTATTCAGCTTATACTTATATATATAGTAGTATTAAAAGAATAGAAGAACTAATTGGTTAATCAATATGTGAATTAATATATTCTTCTCTACAAAAGCTTTTATACTGAAAAAACTTAGAATTTAATACTGTACGAAAATCGGACAGAAATGATAAATTGACCATTAAATTTAAAAATTCGTCCGATTTTCTTATGGTCTAATTTTCTGTATTTTTATTGATCAATAATTAGATCTCTCATTTTATACCTGGAATTATAACTTATTATTAATGAACGAAAAATCGGACATAATAATTATGTTCTAAAAAACGTACATTTAAAATTTATTAGTCCCCCCTATCATTAAAAAGTAGAAGAAGAAGTAAGAGTGATTCATAGCTAGTGATCAATTAATTAGGCATCAGAATACATAAAATCAGATAAAATTAAATCCTTGATATAACCAAATCTAGGGTTTAGAACGATTAATTATTCAAGTCATATAATAAAATGCTTAAATTCGGACTCTGGATGGTGAAATGTGGAATAAAAGATGTAATTGGCCCAGCATTCAAAATAAACATAGTCAGATAATATAAAA
>CALCVH010000053.1 GCA_937907585.1 uncultured Bacillota bacterium
GGGAGCCATTCTCATTTAATTAAAACAATAGATGAAAAGAATGATATGGTAATTCCATCTAAGGTTTTAACTATCGCTGCTGAACAAGATTATCAGATATATGAAAATAGATTTGTCGCAACTTTAATCAATAGATTATTCTTATTCGTTAGAAATAGATATTTAATCATTAAAGATAATGTCGAATCATTCCAAAAAGATCATATTTTAACTGAATCTAAATTTGATTTTAGTGATGTTAAAGTCGAAATGTCTATCGACTTAAATGTCACAAAAGATCTAGAAGATAAATCTATAAATGAACATAATATTGCGTTACTTAAAAGAGCTGAAAATCTAGAGAAGTTAGTAGAATCTTTAAGAGGAAGCCAATTCATGAGATTAATGAGAAAAGCTCCTCAGGTTAGACCTCCTATTATGAAGACTAACATCATCTTAAAGAATGCGGATTTTAAGGATGCATATAACTTATGGATATTCTTAGATAAATATTCTGCTTTAGCTTATGATGTTACTGTTACAGAAAAAGATATTGAGTTTGATAAAGCTTTTGAAGAACATGTTAAAGAATTAGTTTTAATCAACTTCGCAACTATCTTAGGTAACCAATCAGTAAGAAATGATCTATTTAATCTAGAACATGGTAAAACATATACTAAACGTGCTAGTAAACAGATGTTATCAAATGCTGAAGATTTTGTAGATGATCCTAGCCAGATTGTTCTTGAAGATGCTACATTAAATGAGTACTTTTTAGAGAAATATAAAAAGTTATTAAAACAATCTCAAGAAGAAATAAGATCTACTGGTAATCTAACTGAAGATGAAGCATTAAAGCGTGCTTTAAGAAAAACTACTGATATAGTTAATGGTTTATTTGAATCTATATTTGAATTTGAATCAGAATCAAATATATTCAACTATATGGTATCTGAAGATTTAGAGAAACAATATAATAGAAAGAAATATCAACTTAAGTTCTCTAAGATAATAAGAAACATCAAACAGGTTGATTATAATAATTCTATTAGAAGAGAAAGAAAACTACTAAAAGAATTACAGGATATCAATAGACAAATCATCAACAAGAGAAAAGAAGAAATCCGTAATGAAATGGATACTTCTAAGATTGAAAAGTTAGAAAAAGAATTATTATTTAAGAGATTTGAACTTGATAAATATAGGAAAGATTTAGATTTAATTCAGGATGATAATACTATTCTAGATTACGAACAAGATGCTTTAGAAGAAGCTAGAAAAGAAGCTTTAAATGAAATTAAAGTAGAATTAGATAAATATGAAGAAGAATTAAAGAAGAGACTTAAAGAAGTTGAATCTAATCTTCAAACAGAATTATCTATGGCTAAATCTGAAACTAAAGAAACTAAATCTAAATTAGAAAAAGCTATCAATAATAGAACTAAGTTACTAAATAAGAGAATTAATGCTGAACAAAAGAAAATATTATCTTCTATCGATGAAGAAAAGAAGAAACTTCAAGCTGAATATGATGAAAAAGCTAGACTAAAAGCTTTAGAAATCAAGAAGAAGGTAGAAGAAGAAAGATTGCGTCAAGAAAGAGAAGAAGAGGAGCTATTACAGAAAGAAAGAGAAGAACACGCTCAAGCTATGGTTAAAGCTTATGAAGAACTTCTAAAAGCTAAAGGACTAGATAATGATGACGAAGAATAGTGAAGATAATACTAATAAAAAGAAGCTATCTCCATCTATTATTCTTGGTATCGTCTCTTTAGCGTTAATAATTCTATCTATTGTTATCATGATTGTAGGCACAAGCATGATAAGCAAAGGTAAAACAATTAAATTATTTGGATATTCATTTAGTGTTGTAGTGACTCCATCTATGGTACCTACTATCAATGTAGATGATATTATCATTATCAAAGATTTTGATTATGATAAGTTAGAAGTAGGAGATATAATTGTCTACCGCAACACTGAATATAATATTAATGTAGTTCATAGAATAGTTAGTGTTAATATAGATAATACTTATACAACTAAAGGTGACGCTAACGCAACTGAAGATTCTTTTCCAATAACTAAAGATATCTATATTGGTAAAGTAGTTAAATATGGTAATATTCTAGGAATTGGTAAAGTATTAAATCATTATAGATGGGCTATAATCATAGTTGTTGCGTTAATATTTATCTATATATTAAATAGTGAACTTGTATCTATGATTAAGAAAATAAAAGAAAAACAACAAAAAGAATTAGAAGAAGAAAACGCATATAATAATCTATCTTATGAAGAAAGAAAAGAACTCATGAGACAAGAATTATTAAAAGAACTTGAAACTAAAACACTAGAAAATAAGGAGAACTAATAATGAAAAAGAGTTTTGGACCAAAAACATGGTTTTTCCCACTTCCTGTATTAATTATCGCATCATATAATGAATCAAATAATCCAAATGCGATGAACGCTGCGTGGGGTGGAATTCATGATACAAATGAAGTATGTATCTGTCTTGAATCATCTCATAAATCAACTAAAAACATCTTATTAAATAAGGATTTTACACTTTCATTCGCAACTAAAAAACTACTTAAAGAATCTGATTATTTAGGAATTGAATCAGGCAATAAAGTAGAGAATAAATTAGCTAAAGCTAATCTACATACTATAAAATCTACAAATGTAAACGCTCCAATAATAGAAGAATATCCTGTTACACTTGAATGTAGAAGTAAAAGATTAGATGAAATAGATGGAACTACTTATGTAGTTGCGGATATTGTAAATATTTTAGCTAGTGAAGATGTTTTAGATGATAAAGGAAAAATAGATATTTCTAAATGTGAATTCATATCATTTAACCCAGTAAATAATACTTATGTAGTTATGGGTGACGCAGTAGGATTTGCGTTTAAAGACGGATTAAATTTAAGATAATCATAATAAATAAGCATATCGTTATTGTTCGATATGCTTATTTAATTTATCTAATATATAATTTCTTTCCTAGTGATACTGGTTCTTCAGTAACATCTATACCAAGTTTCCTACAAGCGTTTAAATCAACTTCTCTTAATAAAACTGATGAGTGTGCTTGACAACCTTTGAGTTTAGGAAGTTGTTTTAATGCTAATTCACTTAACGTATTAGTTAATGATTGAATAGATAGAATAAGAAGAACTTCATCAATATGTAAGAAGACATTATGGTTACCTAATCTATCTACCTTTAACGCTTTTATTGGTTCAATTAATGATGGAGTAATTAAATCTAGATCATCATTGATTTTAGCGAGTGATTTTAACGCATTTAATACTAAAGCTGCTGGTGCGCTTAAAAGATTAGATCTTTTACCTGTCACTATCTTTTTATTAGGTAGTTCTAGTGCCATACAGTTAGATGCGCCACTATCTCTCTTTTTAAGACATGCGGCGATACATTTTCTATTATCAGTTGATATTCCTGATTGATTCATGAGTAGCTCAGCTTTTTCAACTGCTTCATCAGGGAATCTACCTAGGAAATTATATTTTTTAGCTTCATAGTATCTTCTGATTATTTCCTGATACGCTGCCTTCTTACAACCTTCATCATCTTTGATCGCAAAACCAATCATATTAACTCCCATATCAGTTGGAGAATTATATGGGCTAGATCCATAGATTTTACTAAATATTTCTTTAAGTAGGGGGAATACTTCTACATCTCTATTATAGTTAACTGCGATCTTTTGATACGCTTCTAAATGGAATGGGTCAATCATATTAACATCATTTAGATCTAATGTCGCAGCTTCATATGCGAGGTTAATAGGATGTTTTAAAGGTAAGTTCCATACTGGGAATGTTTCATATTTAGCGTATCCAGCTCGGATTCCTTTTTTATTTTCATGATATAGTTGAGATAAACAAGTAGCCATCTTACCTGAACCAGGTCCTGGCGCTGTTACAACTACTAATGGTTTAGTAGTTTTAATATATTCATTTTTACCTAATCCATCTTCACTAACTATCAAAGGTATATTTTGTGGATATCCATTAATTTTATAATGTCTATATACATTAATATCATTGTTTTCTAGCTTTTTAATAAATTGGTCAACAATAGGAGACTCTTTAAAGAATGATAAGACTACGCTTGAAACATATAAGTCTGCTTCTTTAAAAGCGTCTATTAATCTTTCAACTTCAGTTTGATAGGTAATTCCTAAATCGCCTCTAACTTTATTTGACATTATATTATCAGTATTTACCGCTATAACGATTTCTGCTTGATCTTTTAAGCCTTTTAACATAGTTAGTTTACTATCAGGTTTAAAACCAGGAAGTACTCTTGCGGCGTGAAAATCATCGAATAGCTTTCCGCCGAATTCAAGATACAATTTATCGCCAAATTCCGCTATTCTTTCCTGAATTTTCTCTCTTTGAATTTTCAAATACAAATTGTTGTCAAACGCAACCTTCATTATAAAATCACCCCCAATAATAAACTATTATATCAAATGATAATAATTTTGTTTCAGAAATTTAAAAAAATTTTTTAATCCCTTATATTTCATCTATAATTATAGTATATGGATAGATTAGATAAGCTATTTTCTAATTGTTTAATACTATCTAGAAATGATTTTAAAAAGGCAGTTAGAAATAAAAGAATTAAAGTAAATAATGAAATTATTACATCAAATGATATAAAAGTTGATGAGTTTAATGATGAAATAAAACTTGATGAAAAAGTTGTTAATGTATCTAAATATATTTATATTATGTTAAATAAACCAATAGGTATAGTATCATCTACTATGGAGAAGAATGAAGTAACTGTACTAGATATATTACCTAAAGAATATTTAAGAAAAGATTTATTTCCCTGTGGTAGATTAGATAAAGATACTACTGGACTTTTAATCATTACTAATGATGGAGAATCAGCACATAAGAATCTATCTCCAAAAAAACATGTTGATAAAACATATTATTATGAACTAG
>CALCVH010000054.1 GCA_937907585.1 uncultured Bacillota bacterium
AGCTTTGTTTCTAGATTCTATTAATCCAAGTTCTACAAGTTTATTATCTAGTCTCATTATCTTTATTAATCATCTTGATTACACTATCTTTATCGACAGAATAATCTTTTCTTATTTCTTCTATTGTGCCTAAATCTAAGAAATCAAGTGGGAATCCAATTAGTTTTATATTAGATTTGATATTATGTTCATTCGCATAGATTAGTATAGAATTACCAAATGATGTTTCTTTAGGCGCATCTTCATAAACGTATACAGGTTTATTAGAAGTTAATACTTCATTTAACATAACTTCATCCATTGGTCTAATAAATCTAGCGTTTATTACTTCTATATTGTTTGTTTTAGCGTCTTCTTTAATATAGTTAACAGATGCTGAATAGGTGATTAAATAAGCTTTAGGATTAGGTAAGTTATTTTCTTTTGTCCAAGAAATATCTAGTAGTGGTCTTTCTATTTCTAAATTTGGAATATATTTTGTTTTTGGAATAGGAATATGAATACATATAGGTTTATTGTAGCTAAACGCATAATCTAATAATCTATATGTTTCATCCATATCCTTTGGCGCAACAATCGCCATATTTGGAATAGTTAAAAGATATGAAATATCAAATATACCCTGATGTGTTTTTCCATTTCCTGGAACAATTCCAGATTTATCAGATACGATAACTACTGGAGCGTCCTGCATAGCGATATCCTGATGAAGTTGGTCGTAAGCTCTCTGCATAAATGATGAATAGATTGGTAAACATACTTTTACGTTATTGATAGCTAAGCTCGCTGCGAAAGATGCGGCGAATGGTTCAGTTATACCTGTATCTATAAAAGATTCACCCATATGTTCTTTTAAAGATACCATATTTGATGGATATGTCATCGCAGGCATAATAACTTTTAAATCGTTATGCTTATCATAATATTTAGATAAGTATTCGCTTAATGCGCCACTAAAAGCGATTTGATCAAGCGAATCTTTATAGAATTCTCCTGTTTCTTTATCGAATTTAGGAACGCAGTGCCATGCGCCAATAGTGTCGTTTTCAGCTGGTAAGTATCCTTTTCCTTTTTTGGTGATACAATGAATAATTACTGGTCTATTTTGAATAGATGCGTATTTAAAATATTTGAATAATTCTTTATAGTTATGTCCATCAATAGGACCATAATATTTAAATCCTGCGTCATCTAAAATATTAGGTTTGTAGAATATAGATTTAACTTTATTCTTTAAACTTTTTAGCTTATAGTTCTTTCTATTTTTATCAGATAATTTTACATAGCTTTTTGTTGAACGAAGTTTATCTAAAAGTTTAGTGAACATCCCAACATTTTTTGAAATAGAAAAACTATTATCATTTAGGATGATAATTGCGTTTGTTTTAAGTGTTGCGATATATTCTAAAGCTTCAATTGATTCTCCGCCAGTTAAAGCACCATCACCAATAACCGCTACCGCTTTTTTGCCACTTAAGACATAGCCTGAAAGCGCAGCTAAAGATGTAGATGCGTGCGCAACATCCCATGAATCATATTCACTTTCGCTTCTTAAAGGGAAACCTGTGATTCCACCTCTTTGTCTTAAAGTATCAAAATCTTTGGCTCTTCCTGTTAATATCTTATGCGCATAACATTGGTGTCCTACATCAAATATGAATTTTTCACCATTAGTAAAGAATTTATGCATAGCGATAACGATATCAGTTACACCAAGCGAACCAGATAAGTGTCCACCTGTTTTTGATACTTTATCCACCATAAAGTCTCTTATCTCTTTAGATAATACTTCAAGTTCATCTATAGATAAGTCTTTAAGAAACGATGGATCCTTTATATTTTCTATATCAAACATAACTATTCCTCTTCTTTAACCACAAGCTTGCTTTTGGCGTTTTCAAGAAGTTCATACGCATGTTTAGATAGTTCAATACCTCTTGTGTATTCTTTTACAGATTCATCTAAAGATAGGTCACCTTTTTCAAGTTTTACAACTATTTCTTCTAATTCTTTCATAGTTTCTTCAAATGTCTTATCCATAGTTAATTCTCCTTTTCAAGCACTTTTGATTTCATAGTACCTTTAGATAATTTAGTGGTGATTATATCACCGACTTCAACATGATCTACCGACTTAAGCGATAGACCATCTTTATATGTTACAGAATATCCTTTATCAAGAATTGATAATGGATTTAATAGGATTAATTTTTCATTTAATATTCTGTGTTTATTATTAATACTAGTTAGATTGTTTTCATATGATGTATGCAATCTATAGTCAATTTTATCTAAGTTAGATTTAGATTCAGATAATTTATGTTTAGGAGATAACGCATTTAATCTTTCGATTGTTGCGGCGAGTTCTAGACGTTTTCTATCAAGTATCTTTTCTGGATTTTTAAATCTTTTTTCTATAGATAATCTATCTAAATCTAAAGAAGCACTTTCTATTTTTTTAGACATTGCTTGTCTTAATCTGATAGTGTAATTATCTAAAGTATTTCTTAAATCTACATTATCAAGCACAACTCTTAAAGCCGCATCAGATGGTGTTGCGGCACGCATATCCGCAACAAAATCAGAGATGGTAAAATCAGTTTCATGTCCTACTGCGCTAATTATTGGCTTTTTAGAATTATAGATTGCGTTTGCGACCTCTTCTTCGTTAAAAGGCCATAAGTCTTCTATAGAACCTCCGCCTCTAGCTAGAATGATACAATCGATTTCACTATCTTTATTCGCTCTTTCAATGTTTTTAATGATTGAATATTTAGCGTCTATTCCTTGAACTTTAGTAGGATATAATGTTAAATCACTAAATTGGCTACGCTTTAATATAATCGATTTTAAATCTTCTATAACAGCACCAGTTGGGCTCGTTAATAAAGCGATATTTTTAGGAAATCTTGGAATAGGTTTTTTCCTTTCCATTCTAAAATAACCTTTATCCTCTAGTGACGCTTTTAGTTGTTCATATTTTTGATATAGATCACCTTTGCCCATTTCAAGCATATTAGTAACATAGATCTGATATCTTCCTGTCTTTTCATATACCTGAACCGAACCAAAACAATATACTTTTGAACCTTCTTTAGGGATGAACTTTAAAGACATAGTATATGTTTTAAACATTACAGCCATGAGCTGTGCGCTCTCATCCTTTAATGTAAAATAGAAATGTCCAGAATTGATTTTAAAATTAGAAATTTCTCCTTCAACTATAACATTGCTTAAAGAGACGTTATCCTCAAACATCTCTTTAATATTTCTTGTTAAGACTGTTACAGTTACGGATTTTATTTCTTGCATAATTCTTTCGCTTTATCTAATACCTTATTGTTGAATGCGACTTGTTTTCCATCGATATCAGAATAAACTTTAGTTATTTCTAAAGCTTCATTAATCGCTACTTGATATGGTATATTTTTTATTAACATCTCATATACCGCAAATTTTAAAATAGCTTTATCAACTAAATTTAATCTTTTTAAAGACCATCCAGTCATTGAATCATTCAATATTTTTTCGATTTGGTCAGTATTATTAATTAGCTCTTCAATATCATTATATACTTCATTATCGATAGATTCTTTATCGTAGTCTCCACCAACTTCTAAAGTATATAAAAATTTCATGCATTCAATTCTGTAACTTCTTCTATCCATAATACCTCTTTTACTTGCTTTTAGATTCTTCTAACAAGTCATTTAATAATAGATAATGTTCATCTGAAAGATAATGATATAGAATTCTTCCATCTTTATATGGATAGAATAATTCTTCATCATAATCGTATTGATAATCACCTTCAGGATCGAACATTATATCGTACACTTTTTCATTGAGTGGACAATAACCAATAAAGTCTGCGTTTTGAGCTGAAATTAGAGGATCCTGCATATAATTTAAGAATTCATATGCTAGATCAACATTTTTTGAATCTTTAGTTAATACAAGTCCATCAACCCATATATTTGTGTTAACAGGCGCATGATAATAGAAATCAACTTCTTCTCCATCAATTTCACATTGATAAGATTCATCAAGATAATCTCCTGAATATACCATTGCGAGATCAAGTAATCCATCATGAACAAGAGATTTTAGGTTATCATCACCCCAAGCTCTATATGAAACGTTCTTAATTAAATCTTTTCCTTTTCTTAAGATAGCTTCATCAGGAGTATTTATATCTTCACCTAGTACCATTAGTGCCATACAGATAGCGTCTCTAGCTGAATTATACATACCCTTGTTGTAGTCATTATTTTCAAATAGAGATTGTAATCCTTTTTCTATAACGTAGTCTTCTAATCCTTCAACATCTGTTCTATAAAGGATTCCTACTGTTCCCCAGAAATAAGGAATAAAATAATTTTTATAGTCTGTACATTGTTCGTTAATTAGTTTTTGCGCATCTACAAATAAATCATCAAATGAATAGTTATCTAATCTAGAAAAATCAATTTCTTGAATCAAACCTTCTTTATATAATTTTTCAGTCATATAATCACTAGTGACTAAAATATCATATGATTCATTTTTAATTTTCTGATAGATTCCTTCATTAGAACTTACTTCAGTATAAATAACCTGACAGTTATATTCTTCTTCAAAATCTCTAACTAGAGAATCATCCATATAATCTCCAACATTAAGAATATATAGTTTTCTCTTATTAGAACACCCTGTAACAAGCATTATAGCCATTAATAAAACTAAGATTAATAATATCTTTTTCATATTAT
>CALCVH010000055.1 GCA_937907585.1 uncultured Bacillota bacterium
TTTTTGTTCTAAATATAATTGTTGTCTCCCTTTATATTCATGAATTAATCCAATATAATTTAAAACTTCTTTATCCCAAGTTCTTTCAGCCAGCTTTTTATAATCAAATTCTCTCATAAAAAATCACCTAACCATTTCTTTATTCTCCTAAATTATACGTCTTTTTAGGAGATTAGTCAACTAATTAGGTGATTAGTTTTCTATTTTTTAATAAGTGAGCAAACTGTTTCAACGTGTTTTGTCCTAGGGAACATATTGAAACATTCTATAGATTCCATTATGTATTTTTCACTCAATAGTTTTATATCTCTTGATAAGGTATATGGATCACATGAAACATAAACTATTCTTTTAAAATTGCTTGATAATAGCTCATTAACCATTTTAGGATCTAATCCTTTTCTTGGCGGATCCACAAACACAACATCTACACTTTTATTCTTTATGTATTTGTTATAATTTATCGCATCATCAGAATAGAAATATACATTCTTTATATTATTTATTATTGCGTTTCTTTTTGCGAGTTCTATTGCGCTATCTACTACTTCTATACCTATTACTTCTTTAGATAACAATGCTGCATTTAAAGATATACCACCACAGCCAGAATACAAATCTAAAACTACATCATCTTTAGATTTAATTCCTTTATTTATGGCGCATTCATATAGTTTTGATGCGCAAGAAGTATTAACCTGTAAGAAAGATTGATTATTAATTTTAAATATAGAATTAAGTATCTTTTCTTCTATTTCATTCTTGCCTATAATGATTCTTTCTGTTCCGCTATATATAAATGTGTTATATGAATCATCAATACTAATAGATATTCCTACAATATTTGGATAAATATCTACTAATTCTTTAGATAATACATCTATATTTTTATCATCTTTTCTTGATAAAAACATTATTAATATTTCTTTCGAATATTCAGATTCTTTAATTACTACTCCCTTTAAAAAACCTGTTTTATTATTATAATCAAATAGAGATACATTATATTTATCTATTAGATGACAAATAGAATTTAATATCTTATTTTTTATTTCATTTATCTGGACACAACTATTAATAATTATTAATTCATTAGTGCCTTCTTTAAAAGTACCAAAAACTGTTTTATTTATTTCTTTTTTAAAGAATACTGTTACTTTATTTCTATATCCACTAATAATATCACCTGATGTGATATTTAAATTATCAATAGTTATATTAAGAGATCTTTCAATATTGTTTTTAACTATAGATTTTTTGAGTTCTAACTCATATTCATAATCAATATCATTAAATGGACAGGTTCCAGAATCTAAATGATCACAAACTTTATCTATTCTATGTATAGAAGATTTAATTAATTTTACTATTCTGCCAAAACAGTAGTTTTTCTTTTTTAATGTAATCTCTATTAACGCTTTTTCACCTGGATAAAAATCGTCAATAAAAACCAAAAGGGAGTCAATTTTTGCGACTCCTTTTCCGTAATTATTGATGTTTATACATTCAACTTCATATAGGTTATTTTGCATTAAGTTCTTCCTTTAATTCGAATAGAGCGTCTCTTAGTTCCATCGCTCTTTCAAAGTCGAGTTCTTTAGCTGCTTTCAACATCGCTTTTTCCATTTGACTTAATAAGCGTTCTCTTTCTTTAACGCTCATCTTCTTTATGTCAACTTTTGTATCTTCTTTTTCAGTATCAACTATTTCTTTAGATAATACAAACGCTTCACCGATAGGTTTGCTAACAGTTTTAGGAATAGTTCCATGAACTCTATTATATTCTTCTTGAATATTTCTTCTTCTTTGAGTTTCTACCATTGCGAACTTTATTGAATCAGTCATATTATCAGCGTATAAAATTACTTCACCGTGTTCGTTTCTCGCAGCTCTACCGATAGTTTGAATTAATGATCTATCACTTCTTAAGAATCCTTCTTTATCCGCATCTAAAATAAGTATCTTTGATACTTCTGGAATATCTAATCCTTCTCTTAATAAGTTTATACCTACTAAACAATCATATTCGCCTAATCTTAATTTTCTAATTAGTTCAAGACGCTCTAAAGCTTTAATCTCAGAATGGAGATATGCGACTTTATAGTTTAGTTTTCTTAAATAAGCAGTTAAATCTTCACTCATCTTGATTGTGAGTGTTGTGATTAATGTTCTAAATCCTTCTTTTGTAGTTTTATCAACCTCTTTTACCACATCATCAATCTGATGGGAACTAGGTCTAATTTTAACTATTGGGTCAAGTAGATACGATGGTCTAATAATCTGTTCAGTAATATGCCCAAATTCTTTTTCATAATCGCCAGGAGTTGCGCTCATAAAGATAACATTCTTAACTTTTGATTCAAATTCAGTAAAGTTAAGAGGCCTATTATCTAAAGCTGAAGGAAGTCTAAATCCATAATCAACTAGCGCTTGTTTTCTAGATCTATCGCCATTAAACATTCCTCTAACTTGCGGAACAGTAACATGCGATTCATCTATGATAACTAAAAAATCTTTTCCAAAATAATCTAGTAAAGTATCAGGAGTTTCTCCAGGCCCTCTTAACGCTAAGTGTCTTGAATAGTTTTCTATTCCTTGACATGTGCCTATTTCACCTATCATTTCTAAATCATAATTGGTTCTTTCTCTTATTCTTTCCGCTTCAAGAGGCATATTATTATTTTCAAAATACGCTATTCTATCTTTTAATTCTTCTTTGATTCTTCTAATAGACTCATTTAATGTGTTTCTATCAGTTACGAACTGTGTCGCAGGATAGATTGAAACAATTTCTACTTCTCTAATAGGTTTATGGCTTTCTAGATCAATTTCACTCAAATTTACTACTTCATCAAAATCAAGTTCAATTCTAATTGATTTTTTAGATTCATATGGTGGAAGTATCTCAATAATATCACCTTTAATATTAAAAGTTCCTCTATCTAAATCCATCATAGATCTAATGTAGAAAGCGTTAGTTAACTTATTTACAATATCTTTTCTTGATAGTTTATCACCTTTTCTTACAACGAACATTTCTCTTTCGTATGAATCAGGTGAACCTATACCATAAATACAAGATACTGATGCGACGACTATTACATCATCTCTTTCAAGAAGAGATGCGGTAGCGCTATTTCTTAATTTATCTATTTCTTCATTGATAGTCGCTTCTTTTTCAATATATGTATCAGATGATACTACATACGCTTCAGGCTGATAATAATCATAATATGAAATAAAATATTCAACTCTATTATTTGGAAAGAGTTCTTTTAATTCCATATAAAGTTGACCCGCTAAAGTTTTATTGTGAGCTAAAACTAATGTCTTCTTTCCAACTTCTTTTATTACATTCGCAATAGTGAATGTCTTACCAGTTCCTGTTGCGCCTAATAAAGTTTGATGTGTTACACCATTTTTTATATTGTTAACTATTTTTTCTATAGCTTGTCCTTGATCACCTCTAGGGGTGAAATTAGTTACTAATTCAAACATATTTATACTTCTTTCAACATTCTTATGATAAATTGAGATTCACCTCTATTTTCTTCATAAGAACCAGTTATCACATATATTCTATTATCTTTTAGGAAATGAGAAAAATTTAAATAATCTTTTGCGAATAAAACAGCTTTAGAACTAATATATTCATCTTCTATATGCATAGTCGCCATAGTCTGATTAGTTTTAGTTTTGATAGTTCTAAGATTAGTTATATACGCAACAATTGTTACATTGTTCATCCCAAGTTCAATATCAGATAGTTTAAGTTCACTACCTTTATATTCTTTTATAGGATGATATTTATAATTATATCCAATCAAATCATGTTCAGCATTCTTTAGATAATCAAACTCATATTCTTCTTGAATATGTATTTTATAATCTAATCCTTTAACTAACATTGGATCAAATTCTAATATGCCATCTAGAGATTCAATCATCGTTTTCTTATTGTATCCAGTATAATCAAATGCGCCAACCATAATTAAATCTTCAATTAAGGATCTTGGAATATCATCTTTAAGTTTTAAGATTATATTTTCAAAATCTGTATTAGTGCTTCTTGTGATTTCATGAATCCTATTAGCGTAATCATACCCTATTCCTCTAATAGCGGTATAAGGCATATAGATTATTCCATTAACAATCGTATATTTATCAGATGAATATCTTATATCAGGTGGTAAAACCTTTATATGAAGAGATTGACATTCTTTAATATATTGCGCTTTTAATGTAGTTTTTAATAAGCTTATCATAAATTCTTTAGGATAATTAGCTTTTAAATACGCTTGATAATATGCGATATATGAATATACCACCGCATGCGATTTATTAAATCCATAATCAGCGAATTTTAAAATATCTTTATATAATTTATCAGTAATCTTAATATCTCTATTTAGTTTACTAGCGCCATCATAGAATTTGATTTTAACACCTTCAATTAAAGATGCGTCCTTTGAACTCATAGCGCGCCTTAAAATATCAGCTTCAGCCAAACTGAATCCTGCGTATTCTTTTACTATCGCCATAAGTTGTTCCTGGTAAGCGATAATTCCTAGAGTTTCTTCTAAAATAGGTTTAAGAGATGGATGATAATATTCTATTTTAGTTTTTCCTTCTTTTCTTTTTAAATATTCAGGAATATTATCCATTGGTCCTGGCCTATATAAAGCGATACATAAGGCTAAATCATTGATAGAATTAACCTTCATATTCTTCATTAATCTATTCATTCCAGGAGATTCAAGTTGGAATAATCCAAGAGTAGATTTTTCTCTTAACATCTTAAATGTTTTTTCATCTTTTAAATTGATCTTTCTTAAATCTATAGCTACATTTTCATTCTCTTTAATATCATCAACTATTTCATGTAAAACCGATAGATTTTTAAGTGACAAAAAATCCATCTTAAGCAATCCAATTTCTTCAAGCACATCCGCATCGTATGATGTTTGGATGAATTCCATATTTCCAATATGAACTTCTGAATATTCTCTTATGTCATTATCTGATATTATTACACCAGATGCGTGTGTGCCAATAGATCTAGGTAACCCTTCAATTAGAAGCGCTATATCAATTAGTTCTTTATATTCATCATCATGATCATAATAGTTTTTAACAATATCTTTTTCCAGTAAGCTTGTGACTTTATTATCTTCAACAATCTCCCTTGATAACATTGATAGTTTGAGTTCAGGAACTTCTAGTATTTTTCCTATATAAGATATGGCTGATTTAGCTTGAAAAGTCTGATATGTAGAAATTAAAGACACGTGATATTCACCATATTTATTTGTCACATATCTAATCACGTCATCTCTTCTTGTATCTTCAAAATCTGTATCGATATCAGGCATAGTCTTTCTTGAAGGATTTAAAAATCTTTCAAAATAAAGATTATATTCAATTGGATCAATATCGATTATCCCAAGAGTATATGATACTAAACTTGATGCGCCAGATCCTCTTCCTGGTCCTACATATATTCCGTGTTTTTTAGCGTATAAGATATAATCATAAACAACTAAAAAATAATCATCAAAACCCATATTATGAATTATTGATAGTTCATAATCCAATCTTTCTTTATATACCTTATAATCTTTTTTAGTATTAGATAATCTATGTTTTAAGCCTTCATTCGATAGAAGCTTTAAATATACATCGCTTGGAAGATCATATTTTCCAACGTATTTAGGTAGTCTTTTCTTAAACTCTATTTCAATATCTATTAAATCTATAAAATCAAAAGTATTCTTAATTAAATCTGGATAATCTTTATATTGTTCTAAAAGTTCATCTTTTGTCTTAAGCTCATCGCTAGTAACATTATCCATACTGAAAAGATTAGCGCTTTCAAGAGGCTTATCATTTAGAATTGAATATAAGACGTTTGATGCTTTCTTGTGTTCTTTTTTAAGATATTTTACTTTGTTGATAATGATAATATCATATTTATCTTTTATCATTGGGTAGACCATTATTTCACATGGATAATAATTAAAATCTACGCCTAGATATACTTTTAGATTATTGTTTTTTAGTTTATTGTATAATTCATCAATTATAGTAGTATCCTGCATTTCATAATGAGATACATCTAAACAATATATTAGGTTATTTGACAAAGGAATGCTCGATAAATCTACACTAACTTTATTATTGATTGATGAAGCATAATATAATACTTCCTTATATCCTTTTTCATTTTTAGGGTATAAAATCATGTCAAATAATGAGCCTTTTACTCTATAACCAAGTATAGGTTTTAATCCTATTTTCTTCATTTTCATATAGAACGGTAGGAAAAAAGCTGTAGTAGTATCTACTATAGCGAGGCTGTCATATCCATATTCCTTAAATTCTACAATATCCTTTTCTCTAATTAAGGAACCATTTAGAGAAAAACAGGATTCTATGTTTAAACTCATATCCAATAATATTATATAATATTATCCATTCTTTAAAAAGAGCTTTTGTCTAATTTTAAATAAAAAGCCATTATGGCATTCATAATGACTTTTATTCGATAACATTAGTTATGAAGAGAACTAACATCACTATTCCAACTACAATTCTATATATCCCAAATACTTTAAAATCGTGCTTTTTGATAAATGATGTTAGGAATTTTATTGCGAAGATTGAAACTATAAACGCTACTACAAATCCTATTAATAAGAATACTATATTAGTGGATGTGATAAGGCTTCCTGATATTATAAATTTTATTATCTTAAGGAATGATGCGCCAAACATGATTGGAATAGATAAGAAGAATGAGAATTCCGCTGATACGCTTCTATCACATAAAAGTAACATCGCACCAATTATCGTGATTCCACTTCTAGATGTTCCAGGTATGAGCGCTAACAATTGGAAACATCCAATTAAAATAGCTTTCTTCCAAGTTAATTCATCAGTAGTTTTAATATTGAATGTTCTTCTTTTGTTCCAGTATTCAATTAGAATAAATATTATTCCATATACGATTAAGGTAATTGATACAGTAAGTGAATTAAATAGATATTTATCTAATAGATCGTCGAATATAAAACCTATAATAGCCGCAGGTAAGCACGCTACAAGCACCTTTCCCCATAACAGCCAAATTCTTTTCTTTTCAGACTTATCTTTTGGTTTTGTATTATCTATTAATGATTTTCCAAAGAAAGGATTGATTCTATTAAAGTAATAAACTATTACAGCGATTATAGCGCCTAGTTGAATCACAACTAAAAACAAACTAAAGAATTCGCTCCCTAGTGATTCTTCTGTTTTTAAGAAGGATTCAAGCAGAATCATGTGACCAGTTGATGAAATAGGTAGCCATTCCGTTATTCCTTCAATTATACCAAATATAATCGCTTTTAATATGAGAATGAAATCCATATTTTTTTACTCCATATAAATATATACATTATTATAACATCTAAAATATTTTTTATCATTTTCTTTATTTAGCTTCGTCTTTAATGTAAAATTATCATAGGAGAAATTAGTATGAAAAGGAAAAGAATACTGCTTATAATTTTGTTCCTATTAGTCATCTCACTTACAGGATGTAATAAGAAAGATTATTCTATATCTGACTATAAACTGGATATGGAATATAAAGA
>CALCVH010000056.1 GCA_937907585.1 uncultured Bacillota bacterium
TGGTAACTTCATTTTGAGTAGTTTCAATAGTAGAATTGGTTTCTTCTATAATAGATGATGTAGTTTTTTTACTACATGCGGATAAACTAATTGATATTAATAAAAGAATTGATGTTAATAATATTTTTTTGAACATAGAAAATACCTCAAAATTAGTATATCAATTTTATAGTGTTTAATCAATTTATTATTGATTATTTACTTTTTGGGCTCTATAATAAAAGTGGCGGTAGGTGAGGCTACCGAAAGGATAAGGGTTATTGCCGCAAAGCTATGGAGACATAGTTCGTTGGTTTGAATAGTTTGGATCGATTCAAGGTCCAAAATAATATAACTTCATCGCCTTTCGATGCTGAAGCTTGAAACGTATAATATGATTATTCTTCCGCCAAAATGGAAGTATTTTTATTTTTAAGGGGGTTCAATATGGATTTCGAAATGGATAATGAGATTCTAAAGCTGATTCAAGATGAAAGCTTATCTGATGAAGAACTACGTAATAGGTTGAGTCAATATCATGAATCTGATATCGCTGATGTTGTTTCTAATTTAGATGAAGAAGAACAAAAAAAGCTGTTCGCAAGATTAACCGTTGATGAGATAGGTGAATTACTAACGTATTTTGAATCTCCAGAAGAAGTCATTGAAGAATTAGATCCATCAGTTGCGGCTGATATCGTCGAAACAATGGACGTTGACGATGCGATTGACGTATTAGAAGATGTCGATGAAGATGTAGCACATGATATCATCAGCCAGATGGAAGAAGAATCCAGACAGGATATCGAACTCATTCAAAAATTTGATGATGATGAAATTGGTTCTAAGATGACAACAAACTTCATCACATTAAAATCTTCATATTCTATAAAAGAAGCGATGCGTGCTCTTGTTAAAGAAGCGCCAGAAAATGATAATATCTATAACTTGTTTGTTCTTGATGATAAAGATAAATATTATGGAACAATCAAATTAAAAGATTTAATCATCGCTAGAGAAGGATCTCCTTTAGAAAGCATCACTCATACGGAGTATCCAACCTTATCAGCGCATGATAAAGTTGAAGATGTTATTAATGAAATAAAAAATATTGATCTAGATTATATTCCAGTTTTATCAGAAGATGAAAGAATATTAGGCGTCATCACTTCTCAAGATATCATCGAAACAGTCGATGAAGAAATGACAGAAGACTACGTTAAGTTCGCGGCTGTCGATGAAGAAGCAGATACATCAGATACTTTGTGGCAGTCTGTTAGAAGAAGATTCCCTTGGCTTGCGATGTTGTTAGTATTAGATATATTAACATCTACAGTATTATCAGGTTTTTCTGGCATAATTGCGGTTTTACCTGCGTTGGTACTGTTCCAATCTTGGATTCTTGATACTGGTGGTAACGCTGGTACACAATCACTAGCCTTAACAATTAGATCAATCACTGCTAACCAAATAACTAAAAAGACATTTGGTAAATATTTCTTAAAAGAATTCCTTACTGGATTATTAAATGGAATAATAGTCGGTGCGGCAGGATTTGTAGTTTCTTTCTCTTTCCTATTAATATCTAAGAACTTTGTAACACCAGATGGAACGACTATTACTCAAATAACCGCATCTATGATAGTTGGATTATCATTGTTTGTTGCGATACCTTTCACATCACTAGCTGGACTATTTATTCCATTACTATTTAAAGCGATTCACGTTGACCCTGCAGTCGCATCTGGTCCATTAATCACTACTTTATCTGATATGTTTGGCGTTGCGATATATTATTCGCTCGCAATGGCTTTATTCGCCGCTATATTATAATTATGAAATGCGATTTACATTTTCATTCTATCTGTTCAGATGGAATGCTGTCTATTGAAGAATTAATAGATAGAGTTAAAGATAAAAAATTGGATATGGCTTGCCTAACTGATCATGACACTATTATGGGATCAGATGAGTTTGTAAGGCTCGCTAAAGAAAACGGGATAATATCATATCCCGCTCTTGAACTTTCAACATATTCTAATGGTGAATCTATACACGTTCTTGGATATTTTAAATCTATTGATAAAATTAGTGATGAATTTAAACAATATCTAATTTCAATGAAAGAACAAAGAGATAATAGGATGAGAGAACTAGTTAACAATATTAATCATCTATATGGATTTGATATAGATTTTGATGAGATTGTTAAACTCCATCCTAATATGCTTGAAAGACCGCATCTCGCAGAAGCGATATCTAAAAAAACAGGTGAATCATTTAAAACAATATTTGAAAAGTACATTGGTGATAAATGTCCTGGTTATATTCCATCTACTAAGTTACCTACAAAAGATGGAATTGATATGATTCATAAAGCGGGCGGTTTAGCGATTCTCGCTCATCCATATCAATATACTAAAAATGATCAATACGAACTAATTAATTTAGGAGTTGATGGCGTTGAAGTATTCTATTTCCCTGCGGCGCCTAAAAAATATAAAAAATATAAGAAGTACTGTGAAAAACATAATTTATTAATGACTGGTGGATCTGATTTCCATAAAGAACTAGATTATAAACATTCATTTATTGGTAGTTATGACTATGGAAGTCCTTATTCAGAAGAATTAATAAAAAGAATTGAAGAATTGTAAAAAAGCACTACAAAAAAGTGCTTTTTTACTTTAAAATTATATTAACGCAACCGATAGTTGCGTAAATGAAAAGCAGAATTGGTAGTATACGTCACGATTAAAATGTATAATTAGGTCAGTAAAAAGGAGAAAAGTTATGAATATTGAAATCGCGAACCGTTTAGTTGAATTAAGAAAGAAAAATGGATTATCACAAGAGGAACTAGCTGATAAACTAGGACTATCAAGACAAGCAGTATCAAAATGGGAAAGAGCTGAATCAAGTCCTGATACAGATAATCTAATATGCTTAGCTAAATTATATAATATGTCATTAGATGATCTATTAAATACTGATGAATCAGTAGATGAAATAGCTAGAAATGTTAAAGAACAAGAAGAAACAAAAATAAACTACGTCGATGAAGATGATGATGAAGACGATGATGACGATGAAGATGGTCCAGTTCCTAGATGGGAATATGCTATTGCAGGATGTTTATCAGTTAGTTGTGTAATTATTTATTTAATACTCGGATTCTTGTTTGAATGGGGATGGAGAGTTGGATGGGTAATCTTTTTACTTATTCCTGTTATACCATCAATCTTCTCTGCGTTTAGGAAGAAAAGATTCACTGAATTCTTATACCCTGTATTTGTGACATTTATATTTTTATTAGTAGGTATGGCTTTTAATATCTGGCATCCTACTTGGATATTGTTTGTTACAATTCCTGTTTTCTATACAATATTTGGTTCTATTGATACAGCGAATAAGGATAAATTAAACAAAGACAAATAATTATAATAAAACAAAGTTTGTTTTTAATGCCTTCAGTACTTGTTTTTAATCAATATAAATGTGTAAAAAAATGCAAATAAAATGCTATTTACTTTACAAATACATTTTATTTGCTGTTCAATGATAGAAAAAGGAGGTAAACAAAATGAATAACATTTCCAGTGTAAGCTTCCGCATTGACACAAATCTCAAAAATCAAGCAGACACGCTTTTCGCTTCTTTAGGTCTAAATATGACCGCTGCCTTTAATATGTTCCTTCGCCAATCTGTAAGAGAGGGAAGAATTCCTTTCGAAGTTACTATCAACACTCCAAATAGAGATACTGTTGCTGCACTGATCGAAACTCTTCAGTTAGCTAATGATCCAACAACAAAAATATATAACGTTGAGGACGCTTTAATTGAATTAAATAAATGAGCAAGTAGGTAATTTGGACCAATCAATTTAAGAAAGACTACAAGATTGCTATGAAACGAGGTCTTCCTATCGAAAAACTGGATAATGTAATTAGACTACTCCCTAATTGGGAGTTTTATTATGCTTGTTAATATACACCATTATATTTTCTTTTTGTTATATATCTACTTCCTATAAAATATTTTTTATGATAAAATCATAAATATGGATAGAATTGTAAATGTAATTGGCGCTGGACTTGCAGGATGTGAAGCATCTTATCAATTAGCTAAAAGGGGAATAAAAGTTCGCCTTTTTGAAATGAAAAAATATAAGAAGAGCCCAGCTCATAAAATGGATAGCTTTGCTGAACTTGTTTGCAGCAACTCTTTTAGATCATCTGATATTAAAAACGCTGTTGGATTATTAAAAGAAGAATTAAAAATGATGGATTCATTAATTATTAGAGCGGCATTAAATACTCAAGTATCCGCTGGAGCATCACTATCAGTTGATAGAGTGTTATTTAGTGAATATGTCACAAATGAAATAAAGAATAATTCACTAATTGAAGTTATAGATAAAGAAGTTGATTCTATATTAGATGGACCAACAATAATCTGTTCTGGTCCATTAACTAGCGAGCCTTTATCAAATGCATTAAAAGAATTTATAGGTGATGATTACCTTTATTTCTTTGATGCGATTGCGCCAGTTGTATTAAAAGATTCAATAAACTTTGATAAAGCATATTATAAATCTAGATGGGATAAGGGAGAAGCTGATTATATCAACTGTCCATTCACTAAAGAAGAATACATAAATTGGTATAATGAATTAATTAAACTAGAATCTGTTGAATCACATGATTTTGAAATAAAAGTATTTGAAGGATGCATGCCTTTTGAAGAGATGGCCAAAAGAGGCTTAGATACATTAAGGTATGGTCCAATGAAACCAGTTGGACTTCATTATAATGGTTTAAAACCATACGCTGTTGTTCAATTAAGAGAAGATAATCTTCAAAAGACTATGTACAATATCGTAGGATTTCAAACAAAACTTAAATACGCTAGCCAAGACAAGATTATTAGAATGATTCCAGGACTAGAAAACGCGGAGATTGTTAGACATGGTGAAATGCATAGAAATACATTTATTAACGCTCCTAAAGTAATAAATAATTATTATCAAACAAAGAAGAGAGAAGATTTATTTATCGCTGGACAATTAGCTGGTGTTGAAGGATATGTAGAATCTACCGCATCAGGTTTAATTGCGGGTATCAATATGGCGAGATACTTAAATGATAAAGAATTATTAGCTTTCCCTAGAACAACTTCTATGGGCTCACAAGCTTACTATATTAGCCATGTGAACGCTAGTGATTTCCAACCGATGAACGTCAATTATGGTATATTTTTAGATCTTCCAGTGGATGTAAAAAAGAATGAAAGAAAAATGGCTTATGTAGATAGAGCATTAAAGGATTTAAAATTATTTAAAGATGAGTTCAAGGAATAATAAACTGATGGAAGATTTTCTATCCTATCTAAGATATGAAAAGAGATATTCAGAAAATACCATAACTGCATATAAGAACGATATAGATCATTTTATATCGTTTTTAGACAATGAAGATTTTGGTGATTTTGATGAAATCAGCCATAAGGTTGCGGAATTCTATCTATCTAGCTTAATGGATGATTATACTCCAAAATCTATTCAAAGAAAGGTTTCATCATTAAAAACGATGTATTCATATTATGTTGATATATTAAAAGAATTTGATAATCATCCATTTAGGAATATCGCATTACCTAAGGTTGAAAAAAGACTTCCTAAATTCATATATGAAGATGAGATTAAAGAATTCTTTAACTCTATCGATACATCTACTGATAGAGGAAAAAGAGATAAATTAATATTTGAACTATTATATGGAAGTGGACTACGTGTATCGGAACTCACAGGTCTTAGAATAAAAGACATTAATCTTAATCAGAAAATAATAGTTGTTCATGGTAAGGGTTCTAAAGACAGAATTGTCCCTATGAGCAATGAAACTAGAAATGAATTAGAAATATATTTATTACAGTCAAGACCAGTGTTATTATCTAAATCTAGTGATTTAGAAAATGATCATGTATTCTTAAATTTTAAAGGAACTACTCTTACATCTAGAGGAGTAAGAGATATCTTAGATAGATTGATTAAAGAATCATCATCTACATTAAGAGTCTCGCCTCATACATTTAGGCACTCCTTCGCAACAAGACTTCTTAATAATGGTATGGATGTTAGAATGGTCCAAGAACTTCTTGGACACTCAAACTTATCTACCACTCAAATATATACTAAGATTTCTAAAGAGAGTTTGATTAACCAATATAAAAAATCTTTCCCAAAAGGAGAGAATAAATGATTAGAATTATAACGGTAGGTAAGATTAAAGAAGATTATCTAAAAAGTGCGATAGCTGAGTATTCAAAAAGGTTATCAAGGTTTACTAAACTTGAAATAATAGAATTAAAAGATGAAATTATTCCAGAAAGTCCAAGTGATGGAATAATAGAAAAGACAAAAGAGATAGAAGGAAATTCAATATTATCTAAAATCAAGGACGATTATGTAATAGCGTTAGATTTAAAGGGAGAGATGATAGATAGTATAGAATTCTCTAAAAAGATAGAACAGCTGAATTCTAAAGGAATATCTAAGATTACATTCGTTATAGGTGGCTCTTTAGGATTATCAAAAGAAGTGCTTAAAAGAGCGGATTATAAGTTGTCTTTTTCAAAGATGACTTTCCCTCATCAATTGTTTAGAGTTATTTTGTTAGAACAGATATATAGAGCTTACAAAATAATGAATAATGAAACGTATCATAAATAAGAATATAAAAAGCGAGGAATTACGATGATAAGAACATTGCCTGAACTTCATATTGAAGGATATAAGGAAATGTCTATTGTTAATGATCCAATCGAATTCACTAAACCTAAAAGCGTATTTCTGCCTTTAGCGTTTCCAGGTCCAATGGAGTTAAAGAAAGAAATAGGAGATAGGATTAAACTAGGTGAAGTCGTTATGGAATCTAAAGGTAGATTTCCATATCCTGTATTATCCCCAGTAAGTGGTGTTATCAAAGGAAAAGTAAAGAAGTGGCATCCATCTAATAAAATGATGGATATGTTAGAAATTGAAAATGATTTTCAAGATGAAATGGTTGACACTTTTAAAAATCTTGATCCTGATTCTATGACTAGAGAAGAACTAATAGATGTTATGAAAACATCTGGACTTGTCGGTATGGGTGGCGCAGGATTTCCTGCATACGCAAAATACGCTACTGATAAACCGGTTCAAGATGTTTTGATAAACCTTGCGGAATGTGAACCATTTATCACTTGTGACTATACAAGTGTTCTACATAATACTGAACTATTTATTTATGGATTTAAGTATTTGATGAAAGCCGCAGGTTGTAATCATGGAATGATTGCGATTAAAGATAAGGAAATGAATAAAAAGATTATTTCCAAATTGGAACCTCTCCTTGAAGACAATATGGAAATCAAACTATTAAGAGATGTTTATCCAGCTGGATGGGAAAGATATACTGTTGAAACCACAACTAAAAGAACATATAAAGTTTTACCGATTGAAGCTGGCGTTATAGTATCAAACGCTACAACATGCATATCGTTCGCTAAAACATTAAAATATGGTTTCCCACCTGTTGAAAAATATATCACTATCACTGGCTCGGCCATGAAAGAACAAGGAAATGTTCTTTCTAGATGTGGTACACCTATTACAGATATCATTCCTCTTTTTGGTGGATTAATAGATGGATACAACCATAATACCACTCAGATTATTGCGGGCGGTCCAATGACTGGTAAATCTATGTATTTCTTAGATTTTGTGACTACTTTAACTTTAGGCGCAGTAATAATAAAAGAAAACAAGAATGAGACAAAGAAACAACCAGCTTGTCTCGGTTGTGGTAGATGTTCAAAGGGATGCCCATCATTCTTAACACCAGTAGAGATTAATAAAGCTTTAATGGTTGGTAATATTGAAGAATTAAAAGCTTTAGGCGCATCTAAATGCATTCAGTGTGGCTTATGTTCATTCGTTTGTCCATCTAGAATAGATTTAACTGCGCAAGTTGGCAAAGCTAAAGATTTATTAAGAAAGTTAGGAGCGAGGTAGTATGGAAAAATATTTAGTAACGAACGCTCCTTATCTAAGAAGCGCAGATAATGGACAAACAACAGGAATTATAATGAGAGATTTATTTATAGGATTATGTCCTGTAATATTGTTCTCAATATATCAAAATGTGATTAGAGTATTTACTCTTCATACATATTCAAGCGTATTAGAAGCTATCTATCCACTAATCACTTTAATAGTAGCGCCTCTATTCTCTTTATTAGTAGAAACATTATGTCTATTTATAATGAAGAGAAAAGAAATACATAGCTTTACTGATTTATTAATAGAAGCTAAAAATGGATTTGGCGCATTCCCTGGTCTATTTATAGTATTAATATCTCCTGTTTATTTAAAGATGTGGGTACTATTACTATCTATTGCGGTAGGTGTAGTTGTAGGAAAGATGTTGTTTGGTGGATTCGGACAAAACATCTTTAACCCCGCAATAATAGGTAGAGCGTTTATGGCTTTCTCATTCTCATCATTAATGTCTAAAAACTGTTTTAATGAGAATGTATCATCTTATCTATCAACAGGTAATACACTATATGACGCTCTAGCTGGCGCAACACCATTAACTAATTATTCAACTTTAACTGATATTAAGTTTAGTACTGTCGTATCACCATTTGGAAATATGTGGACGTATCTATTTGGAACATATCCTGGAGCGCTTGGTGAAACATCAGTAATCGCTATACTTATTGGATTTATCTATTTAACTTTAAGAAGAACTATAGATTATAAAGTTCCACTAATATATATCGCTACAGTATTTGTGACCACATTCTTCGCAGGACTTAAATATGGTGGTGGTATATGGTATCCAACATTCCAAATATTAACTGGTGGATTATTCTTTGGCGCAGTCTATATGGCGACAGAACCTGTCACATCACCTAAAACAGATTTAGGTAGAGCGATGAACGCTTTGATGTTAGGTGTTCTAACAGTACTATTTAGATTAATTGGTAATAATCCAGAAGGTGTCGCAACTGCGATTGTCACAATGAACATATTTGGATTATTAATTAATAAATATTGTGTAAAGATGAGAGTCGATGGTAAATTAACTAAAAATGAACTTCCTCAACTCATCATTTACATAGTAATATTCCTAGTCATATTCGTATATGACATAGTGATGATATAGGAGGACATGTTAAATGAAAAAGAATCTTATAACTGGCCTCGTCCTCGCATCATTCGCTTTAGTTTGTGCATTCCTATTATCTTTAGTTAATAGTTTCACAGCGAAAGTGATTGACGCTAGAAATAAAGAAACAATTAAAGAATCAATATCTTATGTTTGTCCTGAATATGGATCAAATAAAGAAGCTTATGAACTTGATGATTCGCTAGAACATTTAGAACAAAAAGAAGTTCAATCGATTTATCTAATTAAGGAAAAATCATCAGGTAAGATAAAATACGCTGTATATATTATTGATTCTCAAGGATACGCTTCAACAATAAAAATGATGATAGCGGTAAATGAAAATCATCAAATTGAAGGATATACAGTTATATCTCAAGCAGAAACAAAAGGTGATATTACTGAGTATTCAGTTAATGACGGTTTCAATATGAAAAACAAATCTACTTTAGATGAATTTGAAAAACTTGCGGGAAGTTCATTCTCATCTAAAGCAGTAAGAAAATGTTTTAACATTGCGTTATATCTATCTTATGAGGACATTAAGTAGGTGATATTATGAAAGAGAACTTTTTAAAAGGATTTTTTAAAGAAAACCCGCTATTCGTATTATTGCTTGGGACATGTCCTGCACTTGCAGTAACCACATCTATTGAAAACGCATTAGGTATGGGTATTGCGTTTACATTCGTATTAGTATTATCAAACGCATTAATCGCATTAATTAATTCATTTAAGAAATTAAAAGAATTAATCGCTCCAGTAAGAATTGCGGTATATATTGTGATTATCGCTAGTCTAGTTACAATTGTTGAAATGCTTATGGAAGCTTACCTTCCAGCGCTATATGATTCACTTGGAGTATTTGTATCACTAATCGTTGTTAACTGTATTGTTTTAGGAAGAGCTGAAGCTTACGCATCTAAACATACTGTTAAAGAATCGATTGTTGATGGTGTATCTATGGCACTAGGCTATACTATGGCTTTAATCATTATCTCTTTCGCTAGAGAACTTCTTGGAAGTGGAACAATAACTATTTGGGGTAAAGCTAAATTAGATTTAACTGGAGTTTATAGTGCGCTAGGTATTGAACCTATTTCATTCTTCACATCTTCAGCTGGCGCTTTCTTAGTTTTAGGTATTATTCTAGGTATCATGCAAGCTATAAAGAACCATAAAGAAGAAAAGAATAAAGAAATAGCTAAACAAGAATCAATAAATAAGGTTCAAACTGCTAAACAAGTTAAGGAGGAGATTAAATAATGACAATTAACGGAATCATTGTATTATTAGTATCATCTATCCTCCTAGAAAATGTACTACTTTCTCAGTTCCTAGGTGTATGTTCATTCTTAGGCGTATCTAAGAATAGAAAGAACGCAGTAGGAATGGGTATAGCAGTAGTTGCGGTAATATTCATTGCGACTATCGTAACTTGGTTAGTTTATAACTTTATATTAGTTAAATTTGATCTAGTATATCTAAAGACTATCATCTTTATTCTAGTTATCGCATCGTTAGTTCAAATAATAGAAATAATAATAAAGAAATTTATTCCATCACTATATAAAGCATTAGGCATTTATTTACCTTTAATAACTACCAACTGTGCTGTATTAGGAGTTGCGATAAAGGCTGTTCAAAATGATTTATCATTTGGCGCAATGTTAATTTATTCTTTAGGTTCAGGTTTAGGATATTTACTAGTTATGTTTATATTCTCTACAATAAGAGAAGAACTAGAAAAAAGAAATGTTCCTAAAGCGATGAAAGGTATTCCAATTGCGTTAGTAGTCGCATCAATCTTAGCGATCATATTCTCAAGATACGTAGGTATCGTTAAAGAAAATGATACAAAAGAATATGAACTACCTCCTCAAAACGCAAATGTAATAGTAATGAATATACCTAGCGATGACTACCTAAATTCTTTTATTGGAGGCAATAAATAATGAGCGAAGCAGTGAAAGGAATATTAATCGCAGTAGCGGTTATGGTGGTTTTAGGATTTGTTTTAGGTTTTATTGTTTCACTAGTATCCACTAAATTCAAAGTAGAAGAAGATGAAAGACAACAAGTAATCGCATCTCTTCTTCCAGGCGCAAACTGCGGCGCTTGTGGAAATCCAGGATGCGAAGCATACGCTAAAAAGATCTTTGATAAAGAATCTGATGGAAGCGCATGTACTGTAATAAAAGGCGAAGCAAAAGAAAAACTACTATCTTATATTAAAGAAAATCTGTAGATGGTTAACCCCATTTACAGTTTTTCTTTTATTTGGAAGCTCATATAGTAAAGATTTCCTGGTGTAGAGGTAAAATATATTTGACAAAGAGTAATACTTGTCATACAATAATAAAGCAGCAAAAAATGGACCTTTAGCTCAGTTGGTAGAGCAACTGACTCTTAATCAGTGGGTCCACGGTTCGAGTCCGTGAAGGTCCACATTGTAAGCTGTGTGCGAACTCTCATTTGTAGAGTTTTTTATTTTAAAAGGCGCTTTGATTTTTAAAGCGAAGATCCGCCAGGTGATGAGTGAGTGTCACCCTATAATAAACACACTATAGTTTATAAAGGCTGAGGTACTATAATATGGATGAAAAATTTAACGCAATATTAAGTGTGATTCTAATACCTCAAGTTATTGATTTAATAATGAAAAATGAATCAATTGATGATATTGAAGCATTAAACACATTTTATAAATCTAAAACTTATGATTTGCTTTCAAATGAAGAAACAAAATTGTGGCACTATAGTCCTCTTATGCTTTACTCTATTTGGAAAAGCGAAACAGAGACTGGAGATGTCATTTTACCAGAGGAACAATAATGAACAAAGAATTACCATTTATAGTTTTATGTATAGAAGAATATAAGAACCAGAAACATATGTCTGGTAAAGATGTTTTAGATTTATTTATGAAGTATTCAGTTATTGAATATATTAAATCTTTTTATGATGTACTACACACAACAGGAACAAGATATATAGTTAATGATATTGATCTATATATTAAATCTCGTAAATCTATTAAATAAATGCTACATTTAAAATAATTTTTTGTATAATATACATAAAAATCACACAAAAACACCAAATTATGTGATTGTATTCACAGAATTGGCTAAAAAAGTGTGATTTTATGTTGAATATTGTTTTATTGTTAATTATAATATAGTAAAATGGTGATGGTTTTATGGAAAGATTTATAATAGAAGATTTAAGAAAATGGAAAGACTCAAAAAGAAGAAAACCACTTATATTAAGAGGAGCTAGACAAGTTGGTAAGACTTGGATATTAGAGAAATTTGGTGAAGAATTTAATGATGGCTTTGTTGTTATTAATTTTGAGAAAGAGCCAGAATACGCTCAATTTTTTGAAAAATCTAAAGATGTAAAAAGAATCATAGAAAATTTATCATTTGCGACAAACAAAAAAATCACTACGAATACTCTAATTATTTTTGATGAAATCCAATCATGTCCGAACGCTTTAAATTCTTTAAAATATTTTTGTGAAGATGCACCTGAATATTATGTGTGTTCTGCAGGTTCGCTTTTAGGATTAACTTTAACAGAAGGTTTTCCTGTTGGAAAAGTTGATTTTTTAGATATGTATCCAATGTGCTTTGAAGAGTTCTTACTAGCGTGTGGTGAAAACTCTTTAGTTGAATATATGAAGAATATTTCAAAGATTGAAAATATACCAAATGTTTTTCATGATAAATTAATTGAAAGACTTAAGATGTATTATATTATTGGAGGCATGCCAGAAGCGGTAAAAGCTTGGGTAGAAGATAGTGATATTAAAGAAGCAGATAGAATTTTAATGTCTATTATAAATGCATATGAAAGTGATTTTGGGAAGCATACTCCACTATATGATGTTCCAAAAATAAGATTAATATGGAATTCATTACCATCGCAATTAGCTAAAGAAAATAAAAAATTTCTATATAGTGCTGTAAAACAAGGAGCTAGAGCTAGAGAATATGAAAATGCATTAAATTGGTTAAAAAATGCTGATTTAATAATAAAAGTACCAAGGATTACAAAGCCTGCTCTACCTATAAAGTCATATGAAGACTTATCAGCATTTAAAATATATATGAATGATGTGGGTCTGCTAAGAAAACACTCAAGTTTATCTACAACTTCATTTATAGAAGAAAATAGACTGTTTACAGAATTTAAAGGATCACTAACTGAAAATTATATCTTAGAAAGTTTGATAAGACAATTTGAGGTTAAACCATATTATTGGTCAAATGGTTCTTATGAAGTAGATTATGTTGTTCAAATAGAAAATGATATATATCCTATTGAAGTTAAAGCAGGAATAAATGTTCAAGCCGCAAGTATAAAACATTATTTATCTACTTATCAAGACACAAAAATTGGTATAAGATTTTCATTAAGAAATTTATCATTTGATGGAAAAATACTAAATGTTCCATTATATCTAGCAGATGAAATAGATAAGATAATAAAGTTAATATTATAAAGGAATACTTATTATGACTATAACATCAACAGAATTAAAAAGAAATTTAAGTAAATATCTTGTTCTTTCAAACAAGCATGATATCTATATAACAAAAAACGGAAAAGTAATTTCTAAACTTTCTAATCCATTTAAAACTAAAATAGATATAGTTAATTCATTAGATGGAATTATACCTAACACTACTTCATTAGAAGAAACTAAACAAGAAAGAATTGAAAACATATAATTTTGAAATGACAAATTGGCATATAAGAATATAAAGTATATGACAAAATGGCACTTTTTCTTGATTAATTATGTCAAATATATTATTATAAAAGCGGAGATGATATTATGACACTATTAGAAGTTAGAAATAAATATGATTTATCACAAAAAGACGCTTCATTAATGCTTAATACCTCTTTAAGAACATACATACGTTATGAAAAAGATGATAATTATGGTTCTGAGTTAAAAAGACAAGCGATGATTAGAAAACTTAATGAAATGTTCGAGATTACAGAGACAAAGGGATTATTAAGTGTTGAACAAATAAAAGAATCATTAACAAAATTGTATAATGAGAAATACAATGGTCAGATAGAATTTTGCTATCTATTTGGAAGTTACGCTAAGGGATACGCTACTGAATCAAGCGACATTGATCTATGTGTTTCAACTTCCTTAAAAGGACTAAAGTTTATTGGATTAAGCGAAGACATTAGAATAATATTGCATAAAAAAATAGATTTAATTAGATTTTCTAATCTAGAAAATAATATTACCCTAATCGAAGAAATTATGAAGGATGGCATAAAAATATATGGATAACAAAAAGAACAATAAATATTATGCCCAAAAAACAATAGAAAATATATTAGCCATAGAAAAATATGTTTTTGATATTAGTTATGATGATTTTGTATCAGATGGCGAATTAATAGATGCAGTTATGTTTAGGTTTATTCAACTTGTTGAAAATATTAAAAATATATCTAATGATTTTAAAGAAGAAAACGATACTATTCCATGGAAAGATATTGTCGGATTTCGTAATGGAATAGTTCATGAATATGGTGAGATAGATTATACGATAGTTTATGAAACAGCCGTTAATGATTTAAACGATTTAAAAACAGTTCTTGAGAAACTGTTATAGCGTAAATGTTTAGGGAGAATAAACAATGTCTACAGAAAATAAAATAGGAAGGTTTATGAGAAATACCGGTCCTCTTAGATTTTTATTACCGGTATCAATTATATTTATTGTTATTGGGGTACTCATAACCATTACTTCATCTAAAAGTGGACCATATATTGAAACAACTGGAACTGTAACTAACTGTGAATCTGTAATTGATATAGATGATTCTATGACATATGATGTTAGTTTTACATATATTGTTGATGGTTTAACTTATAATGGCTCCTTCAACAATAATAAGAAATATAATGTAGGAGATTCTATTAAAGTTTACTATGAGGAAGGTAATCCTACAAATGTATCATATACGAAAAACATGAAGTTTATAGGTATGATTATAATTGCAGTAGCGGTTGTTCTACTTATTGTATCTATTGTTCTAACTGTTAAAAAATTTAAGAAAACTAAAGAATTAGATAATCATAAATTAGATTTAGCTACTATAGAAAAATATAATAGTAGAGATTTAAGTGATGAGATAACTGAATATTATTTTAGATTTGATGGTAATTCATTTAAACCTGGTTATATATTAGAAGATAAAAATAGAACTCCTATATATGAAGCGATAAATACTAAAAATATAATAGCGCTACCTAGAGAATTTGAATTTGTTAATCACTATACATTAAAAACAAAAGTACATAAAATAACTAGACCAGTAACTTCTTCATATGATTATGAGCTATTCTCTACTACATCATATATAAAAATAGATGGAGAAAATGTATGGGATTATCTCCATAAAGCTGGAATAAGAATAGAAACTGATTTATCTAGTTCATTCCCTAAGATGAAATATTATATCAAATTACTAGATGAAAGAATCGCTACTGTAGAAACATCTTCAAGATTTGTACATGAAGAAGATGAAGCGGAACATAAAATTAAAATTCCATATGGTAAATTATACTATAGAATTTGGACTAGAGAACTAGATATGGAATTAGTCTTCTTAACTGTATTTGCGATATCTGAAACTGAACAATTAGTAGTCGAATAAAAAACAAAAGGATATTTATGTCTATATTAAAAAAGTTACTAGGAAAATATATTAAGATTCCTAAATTAGAAAATTTTAAAGAAGTAGTCTTTGTTGGCCCTCACGCAGATGATATTGAATTTGGCGCTGGCGCAACTATATCTAAAATGAGAGATAATGGAGCTCATATTCATTTTATTATTGTGACTGATGGAGCTGCGGGAACTAAAAATAAAGAAGATGATCCTATGGTTCTAAAAAGAACTAGAGAAGAAGAATCAAAAGCTTCTGCGAAATTTTTAGGCGCAGAAACAATTGATTTTTTAGAATTAGAAGATGGTGGAATCTATACAAAGGATGATGTGATTAAAAAGTTAGCTCCACTAATTTTAAAATATAATCCAGAAATAATATTTTCTCCAGATCCTAATCTTAAAACTGAATGTCATCCAGATCATATAAAAGTAGGTGAAGCAGTTAAAGAACTTACTCAGCTTATCGGATATCCTCATTCTTTAATGAGACACGATATAGACGTTAGTGATTATGATAGATTTCCAAGGAATATATTCTTAGCTCAGTATTTTACTGATAGTCCAAATAAAAGAGTTAAGATATCAAAAAAGAATTGGAAAGATAAAGAAAAATCAATCAGAATGCATGAATCACAAATTGATGATTCAATTGGACTCATGATTACATACTTTAATTTAAAATCTATAGAATCTGGAATAAAGCATTTTAAAGGAAGATCGGAAGATTTTAAAGTGTATCATCCTATGATGCAGCATGTTTATTCTGAAGGATTTTAATCCTCTATTCAAGCATTTAAATTGATTAAATAAATATATAAATATATAATAATAATATAAATAAATAATATAAATAAAAACAAGGAGAAAGAAATGAAAACTTATAAGTGTTTAGTATGTGGTGAAGTATTCACTGTAGAAGATGGTCAAGAACCAGTATGCCCAAAATGTAAAGTTAAAGGCGACAAACTAGTTTTAGTTGAAGAAAAGAAAAACAAATATGCAGGAACTCAAACCGAGAAGAACCTACAAGCTGCATTCGCTGGCGAATCACAAGCTAGAAACAAATACACATATTTCGCATCGGTTGCGAAAAAAGAAGGATATGAACAGATTTCTGCTTTATTCTTAAAGACTGCGGATAATGAAAAAGAACACGCTAAAATGTGGTTTAAAGAATTAAGCGGTATTGGTAATACTGCTGAAAACTTAAAAGCTGCGGCTGATGGCGAAAACTATGAATGGACAGATATGTACGAAGAATTCGCTAAAGTTGCTGAAGAAGAAGGATTCCATGACCTCGCATTAAAATTTAGAGGCGTCGCTGCGATTGAAAAACATCATGAAGAAAGATATCGTGCATTACTCAAGAACGTAGAAATGCAGGAAGTATTCGCTAAGAGTGAAGTTAAGATTTGGGAATGCCGTAACTGTGGCCATATTGTAGTTGGAACTAAAGCGCCAGATGTATGTCCAGTATGTGCACATCCTCAAAGCTATTTTGAAGTAAACGCTGAAAATTATTAGAATATACGTTATATAAAATAAAAACTGCTTGATGCAGTTTTTATTTATGCCTGAGGCTCTTCAGCTATCTCTATTATATTTTGAAATACTCCATAGCGTATCTCTAATATAAAGAACACTATATTAAATAATAATGTAACAATTGATAATATGATGTAGACTAAATGTTTTTTATTTAATGAATAAGCTTTAATATTCATAATTAAAGATGCTAGACAGAAGATGAATCCATAAAAAGGAACCATAGAAAAACCGATTGATATAAACGCAAACATTTCTGAATTTCTTAAAAACTTTGCGTTTTTATCTTCTTTGTTAATGAAAGTAGTTGTTCCTTGTTCTGCTTGTTTATTTACCTTTTCTTCGATTGGTTCACCAAAAATATCGTATTCTACTACGTGTTCTAATTTTGATCCACAATCTGAACAGAAAAATAAATTATCATTATAAACCTTATTGCATTTTGGACAATATTTCATAATTTTTAACTCCTAAAATGAGTATAACATAATAAATAATTTTTGTTAATTAATAGAGAATAAAAAATCATATTTTCTTGATAAAGAAAAATAGTTAGTATATAATTTTGTTATACAGTAACAAAGAAATGGAGATATAGCCATGACTGAGAAAAATGAGTATAATCAAGAAATAGTTGAGCTTAACGACGCTAACTATATTTTTCTTTTATATATGATTTATATACTGAAAAAAATAGAAAAGAACAAAGAGTTCTTATCTTTTGCGCAACTCAAATCTAAGATAAAAGAATACGCTAAAAAGGATTTATCTTTAGAAAAAATAGTTAAATTATCTATAAACGATGTCGCTTTTGAAAAACTATATAATGACGTATATTCATATATCAACGCTCTTCCACTATCGTCTATATCTGAAATAATAATAAAGAACTGTGAAAACTATTTTTTACAAAATAAGTATCTTGATGAAGATTTAGAAAATATAAATATGCACATACTAGAAAGAAAAGACAAAAACTATGGTAATGTCTTTATCGCATCTATGTTTGTTAAGAAGTTTATATTTGAAAAAGATAATGTGGATTCAGTAGTTTATGACTTTTATGATGATAGACTTAACGCTATCGTAGATATTTTGTTTGAGATAAAATCTATTAAGCATAAGTTTTTAAAGAGCGCATCACAGGAAATAAATCCTGGATCTATATTTGATACAGTTATTTATATGCCTCCATATAGATACCCATCTTTAATATCTTTCGCATATAAGAACGATAGAATTAATTTACAAAATCAATCTTATGAATTCAAGATGATGATTAAATTATTCCTACATTTAGCTAAAGATGGAAAGATTGTATCTGTTGTATCAACAGGTATCCTAAATAAGAATTCAGATATCGTATTTAAGAAAAGATTAATCGAAAAGAAAGCTGTATCTTTAGTTGTAGAAATGCCTAGATTAAAGAGTTTATCTTATCCTGTTTCTATGGTTGAATTATCTCACGATAATGAATTAGTTAAGTTTATTGACGCTTCTAAATTCGCTCAAAATATAAGAAGAGGAATAAACCTAGATTCATTAAAGATTATTAACGCTATAGATGGAAAGATAGAAGATTCAATCGGAGAAGTCAATCAAGAATACATTCTTCAAAATGATTATGATCTAACACCTCATAGATTTTTTGAGAATGTTAAAGCTGAATTTGTTAATCCAACCCCACTTAAGAATATTGTATCTATGATATATAGGGGGTTTCAAATTCCATCATCAATGCTTGATGAATGTTTAAGTGACACTCCAACTAAGATTAAGTTATTAACGCTTTCTGATATTGAAGATTCTATGGTTAATAAATCATCTTTACAATCGCTTAAATATTTAGATAAAAAAATGGAACACTATGTTATACAAGATAACGATCTTGTAATAAGCTGTAAAGGTAAAACGTTTAAAACTGCGGTTGTTAATGTGCCATATAGTGAAACATATGTATCAACAGGATCAATAATAGTAATTAGATGTGATCAAAACGTTATTGACCCAACATTCTTAAAGATATTCTTAGATTCTCAGATTGGCGTAGACGCATTAAAAAGAATTCAAACTGGCGCATCTATTTTATCTTTGAATCCAACTAAACTGAACAATCTAATTGTTCCATTACCTTCTCTTGCGAAACAGCTTATGATTTCCTCTAGTTATAAATATAAATTAAAAGATTTATTAGATATTAAAGAAACTGAAGAAGAAATGAAGCAAAGCATGATCAAGAGATTTGATGATGGGTTTATGAAACTAATTAACTAATAAAATGGAAGAAAGATTACAAAAATACATATCTTCTAGTGGTTTAGCCTCTAGAAGAGAATCAGAAAATTTAATAAAAGATGGACTTGTTACTGTTAATGACATAGTTGTAACTGAGCTTGGAACAAAAGTCAGTGATAAAGATATAGTAAAAGTTAATGGTAAAATAATAAAACCACAAGAAAACAAAGTCTACTATATGTTAAATAAGCCAACCGGCTATTTAACAACATCAAAAGATTCAAAAGGAAGAAAAACCATATATGATTTACTTATTGGGTTAAATGAAAGAGTATATCCAGTGGGCAGATTAGATTATGACACCTCTGGTTTAATTCTATTAACTAATGATAGCGATTTTAAAACTATGATTGAAAATCCTAGCGTTGGAATAAAGAAAGAATACCATGTAAAAATAGATGGCTTATTAAGAAAAGAAGAATCATTCAAGATTCAAAAAGGCATTGATTTAGGTGATTATAAAACTAAAGCATGTAAGATAATGAATGTTCTATATAACGACGAGAAAACATCTACTCAATTAGATATTATAATTAGCGAAGGCAAAAATAGAGAAATTAGAAGATTGTTTGAATCTGTATCTCATAGAGTAAAATCACTTAAAAGAACAAGAATAGGAAATTTAGAGCTTGATGTTAATCAAGGAAAATATAGAAGTTTAACGCCTCATGAAGTTAAACTCTTAAAACTATTATCACTAAATAAAATAAAAGAAGACAAAAGAAAATAGAAACGCGAATTAAGGCGTTTCTATTTTTGCTAAATCAACCCCTAACAACAACATTTCTTTTGTGGTATCTACTAATTCCGCAATCAAAAATCTTTGAATTCCAACACTATTGAACGAGTGATCAAGTAAAAATATTCTATTATCCGCTATAATGTATCTTCCGTGTAATTTGTAGTGTACTATACTTATATCATAATCGTCTAAATTATTAACCGTTAAATTATCATCATTTTTATCTTATTCCTTATACATACTTTGAAAGTAGATAAAATTAGAAAAATATTTTAATTTTTCTCATTCAATTATTCCAGTCAATTATCTAAGATAAAAAAAGATTTAATCTTTTATTTATCTATGATAAAATATTGAAATGGGCAGGGTTAATATGAAATATTATAGTATCGCTATAGATGGTCCATCATCATCAGGCAAATCAACAGCGGCTAAGTTAATCGCAAAAGAATTAGGATATACATATATAGATACTGGAGCGATGTATAGAGCGATTACTTTAAAAGCGTTGAATCTTAAAATTGAAGATCTAGCAGATGAAAAGAACTATTCTTTTATTCCTGAAACAAAACTTGAATTCCACGACAATAAAATGTTTATGGATGGAGTAGATGTTTCAAAAGAAATAAGAGAACAGGATGTTGTTAAAAATGTTTCATTAGTGTCTTCATTAAGATATGTTAGAGAAGAATTAGTTGCGTTACAGAGAAAGTTCGCTGAAGTAACTAATGTTTGTATGGATGGTAGAGATATTGGGACTAATGTTCTTAAAAACGCTACACTTAAAATATTCTTAATCGCAGATGTTAATGTTAGAGCGCAAAGAAGATATCTTGAACAAAAAGAAAAAGGCTCTACAATGACTCTTGAAGAAGTTTTAAAAGACTTAGAAAGAAGAGATTATTACGATTCTCATAGAGAATTAAATCCATTAAGAAAAGCTGAAGACGCTATCGAAATCGATAACTCTTCAATGACAATAGAAGAAGTAAAAAACAAAATCATTACATTATTTAAGGAGTTTAAACATGAGTAGTTTAAAGGTTGGATCAGTCGTATCCGGAGAAGTTATTTTAGTTGAAGAAAACGTTGCGTATGTTGGTGTTGGAGGAAAGTCAGAAGGACGAATCTATTTAGATCACTTTACATCAGATAAGAATGTTAAGTCTTTAAAAGATTTAATTAAAGTCGGTGATCAAGTTAAAGTTCAAATTCAACAAATGGGCGATGTTATAATGCTTTCAAGACTAGAACTTGAAGAAAAAGAAAGAAGAGACAAAGTCATTCGTAAAATAATGAATCGTAAACCTTTCATCGCTCAATGCACTGGAAAGAATAAAGACGGAGATTTCGTTCTAAACAAAGACGGAGTTAACTTATTATTACCTGCTAATTACGTTGATTTAGACCCTGAATTCAACGCTGATTCATTAATTGGAACAGAAACTAAAGTTATGTTTGCGAAGACTGAAACTGATGAAAGAGGAAGATCTAGAATCGTTGTTACTCGTAAACAAGTTCAATATAACGAAGAAAGAAGAGCTAGAGAAGAAGAATTTAATTCTATAAATGTAGGTGATGTATTAACTGGTACAGTTGCTAGAATTACTGAATTTGGCGCTTTCATCAAATTCAATTCTGTAGAAGGATTATGCCATTTAAGCGAAGTATCTCATTATCATATTAAGAGTGTTTCTGAATGCTTAGAAGTTGGTCAAACTGTTCAAGTTAAAGTAATTAAGAAGACTGAATCTAAATTACATCTATCTATAAAAGCACTTGAAAAAACACCTTGGGAACTTTTCTTAAGCAATCATAAAGTTGGCGATACTTTAGAATGCACAATTGTTAAAAAGAGCGATAAATATATGTTATGCTCTCCTGAAAGAGATGTTATTGGAATTTTAAACCAAAGCGATTATTCTTGGAATAGAGATGATGACTTTGCTGGAACAGTTGAAGAAGGTTCAAAAGTAACTCTTCAAATAACTTATATTGATAAAGAAAAGAATAAGATGACTTTATCTAAAAAGCACCTTGAATACAATCCATGGCAGGATACTCACATCAAACTTCATGAAGTGGTAACTGGCACAGTAGAAAGATTCACAAATACAGGCGCTATTATTAAAGTTGGTAATGTTGAAGGTTTCTTGCCAAATAAAGATGCTTCTGAAGATCATAAAACTGCACAAGAAGTATTAAAGATTGGTGATGTAATCAACGCTCAAGTTACTGCGGTTAATCCACAAAGATGGTTATTAACTCTTTCTATCCGCTCTATTGAAGAAGCTAAAACAAGAGAATACGTTGATAAATATATTCAAGAAAATGTATCAAGTGATTCTAGTTTAGCAGACTTATTCAAAGAAGAGGAAGAATAATATAAATTTGATTTAAAAAGGCCGAGAAGGCCTTTTTAAAGTATAAGGGGGTATTTATGCCACATGTAGTCGCAATCGTTGGTAGACCTAACGTAGGCAAAAGCCAAATATTTAATAGAATAGTTGGACATAGACAATCTATAGTTGATGATTATTATGGCCTAACTAGAGATAGAATATATGGTGACGCTGAATGGAACAATAAAAAATTTAAGATTATTGATACAGGTGGAATCGAGATACAAAACACCACTTTTCAAAAAGAGATTGAACTTCAAGTTGAAATCGCAGTTGAAGAAGCTGACGTCATAATTTTTGTTCTTGATATTAGAACACCATATACTGATGATGATTTAAAAATAGCGAGATTATTAAGATCATCAAAAAAGCCAGTCATTGTTGCGTTAAACAAAGCTGATAATAGAGATTTAATGGCGAATCTATATGATTTCTATGGATTAGGATTTGATGAATTATTCGCTGTTTCAGGCATACATTCTATTGGAATTGGTGATATGCTTGATGCGGTTATTTCTCATTTCGAAGAAAAAGAAGTAATAGATGCTAAAGAAGATGATTCTATCAAACTCGCAATCATCGGTAGACCAAACGTTGGTAAATCTAGTCTAACAAACGCAATCCTAAATAAAGAAAGAGTAATAGTCTCTTCTGTTGAAGGTACCACAACAGATTCAATAGATACAACTTTTATTAAAGATGATAAAAAATTTACTATTATTGATACCGCTGGAATGCGCAAAAAGGGAAAGATATTAGAATCAATTGAAAAATATAGCGTTCTAAGATCTTATGAAGCAATAGAAAGAGCGAATATATGTATAGTAGTAATAGATGCGGAAAGAGGAATACTAGAGAATGATACTCATATCGCAGGATACGCTAAAGACGCTGGAAAAGGAATTATTATAGTCGTTAATAAATGGGATCTTATAGAAAAAGATCAAAACACTATGAATGACTGGATCAAAGATATAAAAGAAGATTTTAAATTCATAGATTACGCCCCAATCCTTTTTGTATCATCTAAAACAAAACAAAGAGTTTCAAATATCATTCCTACAGCTTTAACTATATATGAAAACATCAATAAAAGAATCACAACATCTCAGATTAATGACTGTATTATTGATGCGATGTTACTTAATGAGCCAAAGGAATATAAAGGTGTACAACTCCATGTTTATTACACATCTCAAGTCGCAGTAAATCCTCCTACATTCGTTTTATTTGTTAATGATACTGAATGTGTTCACTTTTCTTATGAAAGATATTTAGAAAACAAAATAAGAGAATCGTTTGACTTTACTGGAACACCAATAAAATTAATATTTAGAAAAAGGGAATAAAATATTCTTGAATAATACATTATACTTTAATATAATGTAAGTACAGGAGAACACATATGAATAAAGTAGAAATTGTTGCTAATCTTGCTGAAAAGACTGGTTTAAACAAACAAGACGCTGAAAAAGCATATGATAATCTTTTTGATATTTTAATTGATGCTCTAGCAGATGGAGAAAAAGTAGTTATCTCTGGCTTTGGCACTTTTGAAGTAAAAGAAAGAAAGGCTAGAAAAGGACATGATCCTAGAACAAAAGAAGAGATTGTTATTCCTTCTTTAAAAGCCGCTACATTTAAACCAGGCAAAGTTTTAAAAGAAAAAGTAAGATAAAAGAAAAGAAAAAGGACAAATCGTCCTTTTTCTTTTACTTGTTTCCTATTACCTCATACATAGAAGAAGAATCGTTTTTTGATGTGTATTCATTAATAGATAAGACCTTTATTTTTAATGTTTTAGAAGCGTATTCAATTGTTATAATATCATTTTCTACAACATTAGTAGAAGGCTTAGCTAGTTTACCATTTACATAGATTCTATCTTTATCGATAGTCTCTTTCGCAACTGTCCTTCTTTTTATTATATGAGATACTTTTAAATATTTATCTAATCTCATTATTCGTTTGAATCTTCTTTAGAATCATTAGTTTCTGTATTAGACGTATCAACAGTTTCTGTATTTTCATCTAATCCTTCACCAAGATCCTTTAAATCTGATTTGGCGTTATCAACTCTAGCTAATTTACCTGTAGACATAATTTCATCAATATCAGGTTTATATATAGTTTCAACTTCCATTAGATAGTGAGCTATCGCTTTTAATTTATCCATATTATCAGTTAAAACTTTAGCGGCTGTATTATGACAATCATTGATGATTGAACGTACTGCTTCATCTATTTCATGAGCGACTGTATCAGAGAAATTCTTTCCTTCTGAATAATCTCTACCTAAATAAGAATAGCCAACATTCTTTTCATATGTGATAGGTCCTAGTTTACTCATACCATATTGAGTAACCATTCTTCTAGCAATAGCTGTAGCGTTTTCCATATCGTTTGAAGCGCCTGTAGTGATTTCACCAAAGATTAATTCTTCAGCTGTTCTACCACCTAAATAGCCAGTGATTCTTTCGATTAATTGATTCTTTGAATATAAAAATGTTTCTTCATCTTTTGGACCCATTAGGTTATATCCACCAGCTTTTCCTCTTGGAACGATAGTTACTTTAGTAACTTGATCAGCGTTAGATAATAGAGTACCGATTACGCAGTGACCAGCTTCGTGGTAAGCGATAATCTCTTTTTCTTTTTTAGAAATAACACGGCTCTTTTTAGCTGGGCCCATCATTACTCTATCAATAGCTTCACCAATTAAATCCATATCGATTAATTTTTTGTTTTCTCTTGCGGCGAGTAAGGCTGCTTCATTCATAACGTTTTCCAGATCAGCACCAGTGAATCCTGGAGTTTCATGAGCTATCAATGAATAATCTACAGATGGATCTATCTTTTTATTTCTACCATGAACTTTTAATATTTCTTCTCTACCCTTAACATCTGGCGCAGGAACATTTATTTGTCTATCAAATCTTCCGGGTCTTAAAAGGGCTGGATCTAATATGTCAACACGGT